>CAMPBP010000036.1 GCA_946639085.1 uncultured Lachnospiraceae bacterium | reverse complement strand
CATATCTCAGGAACAGTGCACCATCGTTTGGCTGCTCGTTCCGTGGGCTCAGGATATTCTGGAGGCTATCGACAGAGGCGAACTTAAACTCGAAGATTACAAGCTTGATCAGTGGAGACTTATGCACATAGGTGCACAGCCCGTTCCGCCCAGTCTTATAAAGAGGTGGAAAGAAATCTTCCCGAATCATGAGTATGATACAAACTACGGTCTTTCCGAATCCATCGGACCCGGCGCCGTTCACCTCGGCGTTGAGAACATCCATAAAGTCGGTGCCATCGGTAAGGCAGGATACGGCTGGAAGACACGTATCGTTGACGAGAACGGAAAGGATGTTAAGCGCGGCGATGTGGGAGAACTTATATTGCAGGGTCCCGGCGTCATGAAATGTTATTATCATGACAAGAAGGCTACCGCCGAGGTTCTTAAAGACGGTTGGCTTTACACGGGCGATATGGCTGTGGAAGACGAGGACGGTTTCATTATGCTCGTCGATCGTAAGAAAGACGTTATCATCAGCGGCGGTGAGAACCTTTATCCCGTTGAGATCGAGAACTTTATAAGAAATCACGATGCGGTTCACGATGTGGCAGTTATCGGTCTTCCCGACTCAAGACTGGGTGAGATCGCTGCCGCGATAATAGAGCTTAAGCCCAACATGATCGTTACGGAAGAAGAGATCAACGAATTCTGTCTCGGAATGCCCAGATACAAGCGCCCCAGAAAGATCATTTTCGCCGATATTCCCAGAAATCCCACGGGTAAGATCGAAAAGCCGAAACTTCGTGAAATTTATTGCGGCGTAAGTCTTGTAGAAGCACAGAATAAGGGTTAAAATATCTGTATATCGATTTACTTGATATAAAGTAACTGCAAATAGGGGAAAGTACAAATAGGGGAATGTAATATGATTTCAAGCGAGGATATTAAGAACTTTGCTTCAGGCAGAAATATTCTTCTGGTTGAAGATAATGAGATCAACGCAGGTATAGCAAGGGCGCAGCTTGAGCCTGCAGGGTTTAATGTGGCATGGGTGGATGACGGCAGCAAAGCCTGTGAGATGTTTATGAATTCTAAACCACATCATTATTGCGCTATCGTGACCGATCTTATAATGCCGGTCATGGACGGTATGGAAGCAGCCAAGATCATAAGAAACAGCGACAGAGCCGACAGTGACATTCCGATACTCGGGATCACCGCAAACGCTTTTTCAAATAACGATTCACTGTCATCGGAAAGTGTGATCAACAGTGTGATCTCGAAGCCATACAAGAGAGAAGACCTCTTGGAATGGATCTACAGCAGTGTTATGGAGTACGAAAAGACAGATGTTACAGGCTACAAAGGCTGAAGAGTTTAAAGACGGATTAAAAAAAGGGATACCGATTGGGGTTGGATACCTGGCGGTATCCTTTACATTTGGAATATGGGCGGTAGAAAGCGGCGTTCCGATCTGGATGACGATACTCATCTCCATCACAAATCTTACCAGCGCAGGACAGTTTGCCGGAACCGGACTTATGGTCGCGGGTGCTTCTTTTTTTGAAATAGGCCTTTCGGTATTTGTCATAAACATAAGATATATGCTTATGAGTCTGGCTCTTACTCAGAAGTTGGCAAAAAGAACACGCTTCGGACAAAAGCTCATTTTCGGCTACGGCGTTACAGACGAAGTGTTTGCCATAGCTTCCACAAGAGAAAGGGAAGTTACGGCGCATTACATGTTCGGACTTATTTCGACGCCGGTTCTGGGCTGGACGTTGGGAACTGCACTCGGCGCCATAACGGGAAGCATTTTGCCCGAAAGACTTGCGGATGCCATGGGAATAGCGCTTTATGCCATGTTCATAGCGATAATCATTCCGCCGGCAAAAAAGTCTCGTCCGATACTGGGCGCCATCGCTATCTCGATCGTTATCACTTGTGTTTTAAGGTATGTTCCCATATTTAACTTCATTACGGAAGGATTCGCCATGATAATCGCTACGGTACTCGCAGCCGGTATAATGGCCAAGATCGCTCCGATAAAAGAAGATAATAAAATCGCCGAAGATGCCGATATAAATACTAAGGAGGTGTGTCATGAATAAGATACTCGGATACACCGTAGCGGTCATCATCATGGCTTTGGTCACATACATACCGAGAGCCTTGCCGCTTACCTTATTTTCCAAGCAGATAAAGTCACGATTTATAAGATCGTTTTTATACTATGTACCGTATGCGGTACTGGCAAGCCTTACGTTCCCGGCAATCTTTTATTGCACCGCCAATCCTGTGGCGGCGGTTGTGGGAACTATCGTGGCACTTATAATGGCTTTCTTTGAACAAAGCCTCGTTATAGTTGCCGCTTGCGCAGTATTATCAATGTTTATTGTAAATCTTTTCGGATAAAAACAATAATCAGGAGGGTTACGTATGATACTTCAGTTTGTCGGAGCGGATCATCAGGTTACGGGATCATGTCACTATGTGGAGGCCTGCGGCAAAAGATTCGTTGTGGACTACGGTATGGAGCAGGGCAACATGTCCTACGAAAGTAAAGGACTTCCCTGTAACGAGGCGGACATCGATTTTGTTCTTCTTACCCATGCCCATGTAGACCACTCGGGTATGCTGCCCAAACTTTGCAAAAACGGATTCAGAGGTCCGATATATGCAACGGACGCAACCGCAGATCTTTGCTCGATAATGCTTCGTGACTGCGCCCATATCCAACAGCAGGAAGCTGAGTGGAAGGCACGTAAAAAGAAAAGAAGCGAACTTGTTGAAGGAGATTCGGAACCTATCTATACGATGGAGGACGCAGAGCACGCCATCAAGTGCCTCGTTCCCATTCATTACGACGAACTTGTTGAGATATGTGACGGCATCAAGATAAGATTTACCGACGTCGGACATCTTCTCGGATCGTCAAGTATCGAAGTTTTCTTAAATGAAGACGGCGTTCACAGGACCGTCTGCTTCTCGGGCGACATAGGTAACAAAGACCAGCCGCTCATTAAAGATCCCGCTTATACCGATAAGGCCGATTATGTAATCATGGAATCGACTTACGGTGACAGACTTCATGAAAAGGCTGTCATAAATCCCGTTGAAGATCTTGCAAAGATCATTCAGGAGACCTTGGACGGCGGCGGCAATCTCGTAATTCCTTCTTTTGCGGTCGGAAGAACGCAGGAGATCCTTTATTTCATAAAGCAGATTAAAGAAAGAGAACTGGTGAAATATCACGATTTCCCGGTATATGTGGACTCACCTCTTGCCGTTGACGCGACAGAGATGTTTGAGAAGAACTTCTTTAACTGTTTCGACGAAGAAGCGATGGAGATGATAAACAGGGGTGAAAACCCCCTTACATTCCCGGGACTTAACCTCGCCATCACATCGGAAGAATCAAAAGCGATCAACTTTGACGAAGAACCCAAGGTAATCATTTCCGCATCAGGTATGTGCGAAGCGGGTCGTATAAGACACCATTTAAAGCACAACCTATGGAGACCGGAATGTACCATACTTTTCGTAGGTTATCAGGCAATGGGTACACTTGGACGCGCAATCATCGACGGCGCCACGGAAGTCAAACTTTTCGGCGAACCGATCTCGATAAGAGCTGAGATAACATCACTTCCCGGACTTTCCGGCCACGCCGACAAAGACGGTCTTGTTGAGTGGCTTGCAGCCTTTAAAGAAAAGCCCAAGCACGTATTTGTGGTACACGGTGACGATCAGGCAGCGGAAGCTTTCACCGAATACGTGAACAAAGAGATGAAGATTCCGGCAACGGCTCCTTTCTCGGGTACGATATTTAACCTTGTGAGCGGAGAGTTCGAGTACGAAGCAGCTCCCGAAAAGCGCAAGAAGAAAGTATTCATCGTATCCGATGCCTTTGCACGTCTTGTTGCCGCAGGTCAGAGACTTATGGCTGTCATTCAGAAAAACCAGGGTCACGCCAACAAAGATCTTGCGAAGTTTACGAATCAGATCAATTCCCTTGCCGACAAGTGGGATCCGGACAACTTTATCATCGACGAGATAGACGGCAAAAAGGGAAAAAGAAAAAAGAAAGGATAGTCGGTTTACATAACGCCGAGAATTTATATATGAGTTACGCAGATGTTGTATTTATAGATATGTGTAAGGATATTCTTGAGAACGGAACATCCACCGAAGGTGAAAAGGTTCGTCCTCACTGGCCCGACGGAACACCGGCCTACACCATAAAGAAGTTCGGTGTCGTAAACCGTTACGATCTCAGAAAAGAATTTCCTATCCTTACACTTAGGAAGACTGCGCTTAAGAGCGCAACCGACGAGATGCTTTGGATATGGCAGCAAAAGTCCAACAATATAAAAGATCTTCACAGCCATATCTGGGATGAATGGGCCGATGAAAACGGCTCCATCGGTAAAGCATACGGCTACCAGATGAGTGTAAAGCACAATTACAAAGAAGGAATGATGGATCAGGTTGACAGAGTCATCTACGATCTTAAGAACAATCCTTTTTCGCGCCGAATACTCACTAACATATATGTTCACAGTGATCTGAGCGAGATGAGGTTATATCCTTGCGCTTATTCCATGACTTTTAACGTTACTCAGCGCCCGGGAGAAGACAGGCTTACATTAAATGCCATATTAAATCAGCGTTCTCAGGACGTGCTTGCAGCCAACAACTGGAATGTTGTCCAGTATTCCGTGCTCGTTCACATGCTTGCGCAGGTGTGTGATATGAACGTGGGAGAGTTTGTGCACGTTATTGCAGACGCTCATATTTATGACAGACACATACCGGCCATCAAAGAGCTTATATCAAGAGAACCTTTGCCGGCACCCAAGTTCTGGCTTAATCCCGATATTCACGACTTCTACGAATTCACCAGAGATGACGTTAAAGTAGAGGGTTACGAGACTCATCCTCAGATAACCGACATTGAGGTAGCTATCTAACTCAAAAGGAGGAAGTCAAAGGTGACAGTAGAAGAAATAAGAGAAAGGTACCCGTATCTTTACGAGACGCATCTTCACACCAGTGAAGCCAGCGCATGCGCCAGATCCGCCGGTAAAGATATGGCAAGGGCACACAAGGAAGCCGGATATACCGGTATCATTGTGACCGATCACAACTGGGGCGGAAATACATGTGTAGACAGAAGTCTTCCGTGGAAAGAATGGGTCGACCTTTATTTTGCGGGATACAGACACGCAAAAGAGGAAGGCGACAAGATAGGACTTCAGGTATTCCCGGGATGCGAAGCCGGTTACCACGGTCCCGAATTTCTAATGTACGGGGTAACACCCGAATGGTTTATGGAGCATGAGGAGATAAAGAACGCATCGGTGGGCGAGCTTAGAAAAGCCGTCAACGAGGCAGGAGGAATTCTCATTCAGGCTCATCCTTTCAGAGAGGAATGGTACATCGAGAAAGTCGAACTTTTCCCCGATGATGTGGACGGTTGCGAAATGATAAACGCAACTCACTCAAGTTCAAAGTCAAAAGCTCACAACAATCCCGAATTCGACACAAGGGCGATAGCTTATGCCAAAGAGCACGATTTCCCCGTAACCGCAGGATCGGATGTTCACAATACCGAAGTGTTCGGCGGCGGAATGGCATTCCCCACGAAGCTTGAATCCATGGCAGACTTTGTAAAGAGAGTCAAGAACAAAGAAGATTACGTGCTCACCAATGGAGAGCATTGGTATACCAGAACCGGAGAATTGCTTGTTTAATAAGATATTTCGAAAACTGAATATCTTGGCGCTTATTTTTCTTCTTACCCTAATGCCTCTTGCGGCTTGCGAGGAAGCGGAAATAGTGCTGACAACGGAATTTGAAGAAGGAGAGCTTATGAGAATAAACACCCTTTCTTGTTATATGCCCGAAATGATGCTTTATCTTATAAATCAGCAAAACGAGTACGAGACCGTTTACGGAAGCGAGATCTGGGAAAAGACCATTGACGGCGAGAAGCTTTCCGACAGCATAAAAGATCTGGTGCTCGCAAAGGTCGCTCAGGTCAAGGTCATGAACCTTATGGCCGCAGATTACGGTATAGAACTTACGCAGGAAGAAAACGATGCGATAAAGGAAAGCGCCGAAAAGTATTACGGGTCTCTTACGAAAAAGGAGATCGAATACACCGATGCTACGGTTTCCACCGTTGAAACGATCTACAAAGAATATGTGACGGCTTTAAAGGTTTACGATTATATCATCCGCGACATCAATCCCGAGATAAGCGACGACGAAGCGAGAACGATAATGGTGGAGCAGATACTCATAAAAACCTATGCTCTCGACGGAAACGGTAAGCGTGTCGAGTATTCCGACAGAGCCAAGAAAGCTGCGTTCGAACTTGCAAGCGATATAAGGGAAAAGGCCGTAAATGAGGAAGATCCCATCGATTTCGAGGTGCTCGCCGCTGAATACAACGAAGGTGAGGCGACGACTTAATCCTTTGGCAGAGGAGAGATGGCGAAGGCTTTTGAGGAGGCCGCATTTAACCTTGATAACGGAGAAGTGTCGGAGGTTGTGGAGACCGAGTACGGCTATCACATAATCAAGTGCGTGAGCACATTTGATATCGAACAGACTCAGGCCAACAAGGTGGCCATACTTAAAGAACGTAAGGACAAGGTGTTCGAAGAAACCTATAACGGCTATCTTCCCGGTTTAAAGAAGAATTTAAACAAATCGCTTTACGAATCCATCGAGGTCATATCCGACGAAGGATTGAGAACCAGCGACATGTTCTCGGAAGAATATGTGGGCGGTTTATAAAAGTTTTAGAAATGCGCAAATGCGCATAAAATAAGGATTTTAAGGCAGTCATTAGCACTCATGATAAATGAGTGCTAATTTTTTGTTGACTTTTGTTTTTAAGTGCGTACACTTAATAGTTGACAGGTAATAAGGACAACAAGTCCCATAAGAAAGAAGGGTTATCAATGGCTAAAACAGGCAGTTTATCAATCAACAGTGAAAACATTTTTCCCATAATCAAAAAGTGGTTGTATTCCGATCACGATATATTCTTCAGAGAGCTTATATCCAACGGCTGTGATGCGATCACAAAGCTTAAAAAGATCAATATGATGGGAGAATATGATTTCCCTGAAGGTTACAAAGGAAGGATAGACGTTATTGTCAATTCAACTGACAAGACACTCAAATTCATAGATAACGGTATCGGTATGACGGAGGATGAAGTTGAGGAATACATCAACCAGATCGCATTCTCGGGCGCTACCGATTTCATCGAGAAATATAAAGACAAAGCCAATGACGATCAGATCATCGGTCACTTCGGACTGGGATTCTATTCCGCATTCATGGTGGCAAAAGAAGTTCATATCGACACGCTTTCATACAAAGACGGTGCAAAGCCCGTACATTGGGAATGCGACGGCGGTACCGAATTTTCAATGAAAGAAGGTACCCGTGATAAAGTCGGTACCGAGATCACCCTTTTCGTAAACGACGATGTTTTGGAATTCTGCAACATCTACAAAGCCAAAGAAGTTATCGAGAAGTATTGTTCTTTCATGCCTACCGAGATCTACATTTCGGAAGCACCCAACAAGGGAACTCAGATCATCACACTCGATGAGAAACTTGACTCCGACGTTGTCGTTGAAACAATCACTCCCGAAAAGGAAGGAGACGACATCAAGCTTAAGATCGAGAAGCGTCCCGAGCTTCTTAACGAGACCAATCCTTTGTGGACAAGACATCCCAACGAATGCACTCCCGAAGATTACAAGAAGTTTTACCGCGACGTATTCAGAGATTACAAGGAGCCTTTGTTCTGGATCCACTTAAACATGGATTACCCCTTCAACTTAAAGGGTATCCTTTACTTCCCCAAGATCAACATGGAATACGAATCCATCGAGGGAACGATAAAACTTTACAACAACCAGGTATTTATCGCCGATAACATCAAAGAAGTCATTCCGGAATTCTTAATGCTCTTAAAGGGTGTTATCGATTGCCCCGATCTTCCGTTAAACGTTTCAAGATCCGCTCTCCAGAACGACGGATTTGTTAAGAAGATCTCGGACTACATCACAAAGAAAGTAGCAGACAAGCTCTCCGGAATGTGCAAGACCGAGAAAGAAGAATACGAGAAATACTGGGAGGACATCAGTCCCTTCATCAAGTACGGTTGCTTAAAGGACGACAAGTTCTGCGAGAAGATGACCGACTACATTCTCTTCAAAAACCTTGAGGGCAAGTACATGACACTTCCCGAATGTCTCGAAGTTAAGCCCATCGATGTAGAAGAAAACGCTACCGATGAAAAAGGCGAGAAAGTCGAAGCAGAAGTTGTAGACGACAATAAGACCGAGGAAGATCAGGCCGAAGAGAAGAAAGAAAAAACGATCTACTACGTTACCGACGAACAGCAGCAAAGTCAGTACATAAACATGTTCAAACAGGCCAAGATGGACGCTGTCATCTTAAAACACAACATCGACCAGCCTTTCATCTCCCAGCTCGAAGCCAAGAACGAAGGCATCAGATTCAAACGTATCGATGCCGACATCGAAGATACCCTCATGAACAAGACTTCCAAGAAAGCTCAGGAAGAACTCGACAAGCAGGCCGAAGAACTCAAGAGCATCTTCGAAAAAGCCCTCAAAAAGAAAGACATGAAAGTAGCGGTCAAGAAACTCAAAAACAAAAAGATCGCTTCCATGATCACTCTTTCCGAAGAGTCACGTCGTATGCAGGACATGATGAAAATGTACTCCATGCCCGGCATGGACACCTCAATGTTCGGCTCCGAAGGCGAAACCCTCGTCTTAAACGCCAACCATCCTCTCGTCGATTACTTATCGGCCCACAAAGAAGACGACGACGCCAAGGTGTTCGCAGAACAACTCTACGACCTTGCCAAACTCCAGCAGGCACCTCTTACCTCCGATGAGATGACACAGTTC
>CAMPBP010000035.1 GCA_946639085.1 uncultured Lachnospiraceae bacterium | reverse complement strand
TGTCGCCCGCCGATGAACATAAGAGCGGTGCGGCATTCGATCTTCCCATAGCCGTGGCTATACTGGGAGTCTTTAATTATATTCCGCTTTTTGAACCGAAAGAGACGCTTGTTATAGGCGAACTCGCCCTTGATGGGCAGATAAAAAGCGTGAAAGGCATTATCCCCATAGTGAAAATGGCGAAAGAAAGGGGCTTTGAACGGGTACTGCTCCCGGCCGATAACGCCCGCGAAGGATGCGTTATTAAGGGGATCGATATTGTGGCGGTGTCAAATCTTTCCGAGGTGTTCGCTTCACTTGCAGGGGGCAGCTTTAATACCTTTAAAGCTTCTTTTGACGAGCAGGTCAAAGAAAGCAATGAAGATGTCCCTGACTTTGACGACATATACGGCCAGGAAGGCGCCAAAAGGGCAGCCGCGTTGGCTGCGGCCGGATTTCATCACCTTTTGATGACAGGTCCTCCAGGAAGCGGAAAATCCCTCATAGCAAAGAGTCTTCCTTCCATCATGCCCGATCTTACCTATGAAGAGAGCCTTGAAATATCTTCAATCTATTCCGTTATGGGTCTTTTGAACAGCGATAAACCCTTTATTTCAAGACGTCCCTTTTATTCTCCGCATCATTCCGCATCGCTTCAGTCTCTGGCGGGAGGCGGACCCAATGCAACACCCGGTCTTGTAAGTCTGAGCCATCGGGGAATTTTGTTTTTGGATGAGATGCCGGAATTTAAACGCGAGGCCATAGATATGTTAAGACAGCCTATGGAAGACGGAAAGATCATGGTATCGAGAGCAAGAAACTCCTATACCTATCCTGCCAAATTCATGCTCGTGGGGGCCATGAATCCCTGCCCTTGCGGATACTTTCCCGACAGGAACAGATGCACCTGTACCCAGTCTCAGATAGTCAAATATCTTTCCAAAATTTCGGGACCGGTAGCAGACAGGATAGATATCTGTGTTGAAGTTCCGAGAATTGATCCCCTTGATATGAACAAAGCAAGAGGCAATGTAACAAAGGATGAATACAAGGGACGCATAAATGACGCCATCGAAAGACAGCGCGTCAGATATCGTGACGAAAACTTCAAATTCAACTCATTTCTGCCCTCATCCAAAACAGATATGTATATTCCCTTGGAAAAGGAAGCCAAGGAGTTCGTTTTTTCTTTGTACGAAAAGCTTAAACTCAGTACCCGTTCTTTCTACAAGATATTGAAAGTGGCAAGGACGATAGCGGACTTTGAAGGGAGTGACGATGTATCGAAAGATTATCTTATGGAAGCCTCTCTTTACAGATTTCCGGATTATGTGGGAGGGGGTGGATTAAATGTTTGAAAACGGTTATGACGCAACCAACCCGGAGGATGTCTGTTTCTTCTATTATATAAGCCTTTGCGGAAATGTCGGACCGGTATTGTACGAACGCATTAAGCGTACATTCGGCTCGCCCGAGGAGTTTCTTTTTGCCGATGATAAGACGCTTAAAAACACGGGCCGGTTCAGCGATAAGCAGATACAAAGGTTCATCGATGTTAAGAAGGACGATCGGATAAAAAGAGAGCTCGAACGGATGAATCACATGGGAATAAAGATGATACCGATAGAAGATAATGATTATCCGGAATTGTTAAAAGATATATCCGATCCGCCTGTTGTTCTGTTTGTTAAGGGTAAGATTCCCTCGAAGACGGCTGTGAACGTCGGAGTCATAGGGGCCAGAGAATGTTCCGATTACGGTAAGGCGGTCGCGGATCGACTGGGCGATGCCCTGGCAAGGGCGGGAGTGTGCGTTGTAAGCGGCATGGCAAGAGGAATCGATTCCCTTTCTCAGGCCGCGGCGTTAAGAGCGGGAGGCAGCAGTATTGCCGTGCTTGGCGGAGGTGTTGATGTGATCTATCCCCGCGAATCTAAAAGTCTTTATTACGAACTGGCAAAAGAGGGCTCCATAATATCCGAATATCCTCCCGGCACCATGCCTCAAAGACAGTTTTTTGCCATGCGAAACCGAATTATTTCGGGAATATCCCATACTCTTGCCGTAATTGAAGCCAAAGAAAAAAGCGGGACACTCATTACGGTGGACAGCGCACTTTCCCAGGGACGCGACGTATACACGGTTCCGGGACGCATTACGGACATCACAAGCTACGGCACAAATGAACTCATCCGTCAGGGCGCGGGGATCATATCGGATGTAAACGCATTCGCAGATGAGATCGTAAAGCGCTTTGGAAATTCCTCTGCCCTGCAGGTTGCAGATACGCCTGGCTTATCGTATACAGCCCAATATACGGAAATTGAACTGGCTGTTATCAAAAATATGGGTGAGAACTCTTTTACGACAGATCACATGTCATCCGTTATCGACATACCGTCTTTTGAACTGTTGGGCATATGCATGTCCCTTTGCGAAAAGAATATTCTTTCATCCCTAGGAGCGGGGCGGTTCAGAGCCACAGCCCGGGGCATTGACATACGTAACGATATCATAAAAGCGGAGGATGAAAAGCATCATAACGATCTTGATTGGTGAAGTGAAAACATAACAATTTTTAGTAAGTGCTCGATTTTTCTTCTTGCGTGATTAATAAATATAGTGTATATTACTTCACGATTGCTGGTGAGTGTCCCAAGGGGTGCTAAACGCATGGGAAAATTGAGCAATACGGAGTGCAGTTTATAATGGCAAAAAATCTGGTTATTGTGGAATCACCTGCAAAGGTGAAGACAATCAAAAAATTCTTGGGCGCAAATTATGAGGTTGTGGCAAGTTACGGTCACGTAAGAGACCTTCCGAAGAGTTCTCTCGGAATCGACGTCGATCATGATTACGAACCCAAATATATTACTATCCGCGGAAAAGGAGAGGTGCTTTCGACCCTTCGCAAAGAAGTTAAGAAGGCAGACAAGATCTATCTCGCAACCGACCCCGACCGCGAAGGTGAAGCTATTTCATGGCATCTTTGTGAGGCTTTGAAACTTGATCCAAAGAAGACGTCAAGGATCACCTTCAACGAGATCACCAAAAACGCGGTTAAAGAATCGCTTAAAAACGCCAGAAAGATCGACATGGATCTTGTTGATGCGCAGCAGACAAGAAGAATGCTCGACCGTATGGTGGGTTACAAGATTTCACCGCTTCTTTGGGCAAAGATCAAAAGAGGCTTAAGTGCCGGACGTGTTCAAAGCGTTGCTCTTAAGATGATCTGTGACCGCGAGGCAGAGATCGAAGCCTTCAAGCCTGAAGAGTATTGGACTATCGAAGCCACACTTTCGGCCAAAGGTATTTCCAAACCGCTTGTGAGCAAGTATTACGGAAGTGACGGTAAAAAGAAAGAACTTCACTCAAAGGCGGAAGCCGACAAAGTGTTAAAAGACGTCAGGGGAAAACAGTTCGACGTAAGTGAAGTAAAAAAGAGCGAGCGTTCAAGAAAAGCACCCCTTCCGTTTACGACTTCCACACTTCAGCAGGAAGCAGGTAAAGCCCTTAACTTTTCAACGCAAAAGACGATGCGTCTTGCACAGCATCTTTACGAGGGTGTTGAGATGGGAGCGGAGACTCTCGGTATCATCACATATCTTCGTACCGATTCCACGAGAGTATCGGACGAGGCTGAAAAGTCGCTTTCAACATACATAAAGAAAACATACGGCGAAAAATATTTAAGAGAAGCCGGAACGGGAAAGAAAGACGAAAGAAAGATCCAGGATGCTCACGAAGCCATAAGACCTACGGACGTTAACCGTACTCCCAAGGATCTTAAACCTTTCCTTTCACGGGATGAGTTAAGACTTTATACACTCATCTGGCAGCGATTTGTTGCAAGCCGCATGCAGGATGCCGTTTACGAATCGACGAACGTAAAGCTTTCATGCGCAGGTCATATATTTACCATGACCGCTTCAAAACTCTCATTTGACGGTTTCATGAATGTTTATATGGAGACAAAGGACGATGATGCGGTAGTTGATTCTTCGGAAGAGAATGTATTCTCCGGAAAACTTGACGAGAAGACGAAACTTACCGTTAATGATGTAGAGGGCAAACAGCACTTTACACAGCCTCCGGCTCATTACACCGAAAGTTCGCTCGTTCGTGCACTTGAGGAGTTCGGTATAGGACGGCCCAGTACGTATGCTCCTACGATAACGACCATACTTGCCAGACATTACGTTACAAAGGACGGAAAGAACCTTTTTGTGACGGACCTTGGCGAAGTGGTCAACAAAATGATGGTGGAAGCGTTCCCTTCCATCGTAGACGCAAACTTTACCGCAAACATGGAAGCACTTCTTGACGGTGTGGGTGAAGGAAAGATCAAGTGGAAGACCGTTGTGGAGAATTTCTATCCCGATCTTGACAGAGCCGTGACCGAGGCGGAAAAGGAACTTGAGCACGTAAAGGTTCAGGATGAAGTGACCGACGAAGTCTGCGAACTTTGCGGAAGAAATATGGTTATTAAATACGGACCCCACGGAAAATTTCTCGGTTGTCCCGGATTCCCGGAATGCCGAAACACCAAGCCGTTCTTTGAAAAGATCGGTGTTCAGTGTCCCAAGTGCGGAAAAGATGTTGTCATAAGACACACGAAGAAAGGAAGAAGATACTACGGATGTATCGATATTCCCGAATGTGATTACATGGTATGGCAGCGCCCCAAAAAAGAAGACTGATATCGAAAGACCGAACGATCGAAGCGTTCGGTCTTTTTTTTTTCTTTCGTTATTTTGCATGATAATCTGTTAAAATATCGAATTATCTGAAATTGTTCCAAAATTTCACAAAATTACTTGAAATTTTACGATATTTATGTTAAGATGTCACAGAGTGAGCACAATTCTAACGGAGGTATCGTATGAGCAGTGTACAGTTGTTGGATAAGACTAGAAAAATAGGAAAGCTTCTTCATAACAACAATTCGAGCAAAGTCGTATTTAACGATATCTGCAAGGTCATGAAGGACATACTTGAGTCCAATATCCTTGTCATCAGTAAAAAGGGTAAGGTACTCGGCGTAGGCAATCTTGCTGATATTGAGATCATTGATGAACTTATTCAGAACACTGTCGGCGGTTTTATCGACGCGATGTTAAACGAGAGATTGCTCGCAGTATTGTCTACGAAGGAAAATGTCAATCTCACAACACTGGGATTTGAGAGAACGGACATTTCCAAATTCCGCGCAGTCATCACTCCCATCGAGATAGCCGGAGAAAGACTCGGAACGTTGTTTGTGTACAGAACCAGCGAACAGTATGATATCGACGATATCATCCTTTGCGAATACGGCAGTACCGTTGTCGGACTTGAAATGCTCCGTGCGGTCAATGAAGAAAATGCCGAAGAATCAAGAAAACTTCAGGTAGTAAGAAGTGCCATCGGAACACTTTCTTTCTCCGAAATGGAAGCAATAACACATGTTTTTGATGAACTCAACGGAATGGAAGGAATTCTTGTAGCTTCCAAGATTGCCGACAGAGTGGGCATTACAAGGAGCGTTATAGTAAACGCCCTTCGCAAGTTTGAAAGTGCAGGTGTTATCGAATCCAGATCTTCGGGTATGAAGGGAACTTATATCAAAGTTTTGAATGACGCCGTTTTTGAGGAGATAGACAAGCTCAAAAAAGAGGGACAGTAGATCCTTCGACGATTAATTCAATGTTTATTAAGAATTGATATATTAATAAAAAGCGTTAATGAGCCGATATCATATTTTGTAACGGATTACGTTAAGGTAAAGGGACTTATCATTTGATAGGTCCCTTTTTGTAAACCATATATTGTGGTAAATAATCACGAAAAACGGACCTTTACATAGTTATGCAACGATTTTATGTAAACATAGATATTGTATCGTTGCAAAAGCACCACCACAATATTGTGTGTTTTTTGACAAAATTCACTTGTGTTTTTTTATGTTTACACTATAATAAAATATAGTGGGTGAAATGGGTCAGTATGCCTATATGTTGTGCTTATGATATGTACGGCATTTGGGTCGTCACCCGGGAAGGACAGACATGATCAGAACAAACGCATTCGACTACATCAATGTTCTCGACAAAGCAGCTGATGCTTCATGGTTAAGAGACGAAGCAATCAACAATAACATCGCCAATGTCGATACGCCCGGCTACAAACGTGAGGATATCACGTTTCAAAGCCAGTTAAAGACGGCACTTAAGCATAACAGCTACGACACTATGGACGACAGAGTATCACATCTTTCCGCAGATCGTCTTAAGCCCCGTACTTATGACGACTATTCGGGTTTTTCTTACAGACTTGACGGAAACAATGTGGATATAGATACCGAGAACGCCATGCTTGTCAAAAACCAGTTGATGTATGAGGGACTTATCAACAGCATCAATCAGGAATTTGCAAACCTTAAGTCGGTTATGAAGTAGGAGGTGTTAAGCTATGGGAATGTTTACTTCATTTGATATCAACGCTTCGGGTATGACGGCGCAGCGCTACAGAATGGATATTATTTCCGAAAACGTTGCCAACGCCAACACCACCCGTACAAAAGACGGCACGCCTTACGTGCGAAAGGTTGTCACTTTCGCGGAACAGGACGGACAGACTCCTTTTTCCCGTGTTATGAACGATCATCTTGACAGATATTCGGGTAAAGGCGTTAAAGTCACAGGCGTTTACGAAGACAAAGTTACCGAGATGAATATGGTTTACGATCCTTCTCATCCCGATGCGGACGAGAACGGATATGTTCTTTATCCCAACGTAAACATCATCACCGAAATGACGAACCTTATAGATGCTTCCAGATCTTACGAAGCAAACTCAACCGCATTCACCGCCACAAAAGCAATGGCGATGAAGGGATTGTCACTGGGACAGTAATCTTGGCTTAAAGGAGTTATAAATGGATATCAATTCATTACTCGGAGTTTCATCGATAGTAAACGAAAACGTCACAAAGCCTTCTCAGATAGGCAAAGACGGCACCAAAACAAGCTCGATCTTCGATACGATGCTCAATTCCGCTATCGATAACATAAACAATACAAACGGTCTCTTATCCGACGCAGAAAATGCCGAGATAAGCTTTGCTCTCGGTGAAACCGAGAATACGCACGATCTTATGATCGCACTTCAGAAAGCATCGGTGGCTTTGCAGTATACGGTAGCCGTAAGAGATAAGTTTCTCGATGCTTACAAAGAGATCATGCAGATGCAGATTTAGTTAAAATACATTTTCGGGACAAAATGTAACGACAACGGAGACGTAAAATGGAACGGATTCTTGAAAAGTTAAAGGAATTGTGGGGAAAGGTAACGGAGTGGTGGAACAAGTTCACCTCCGGACAGAAAACGGCAGTCATAGCTATAGCGGGTGCCGTTTTGCTTGCGTTTGTGGGACTGTATGCGTTACTTTCCAATCCAAACTATACCGTACTTAAAACCTGTTCGGACGCAACTGAGGCCGCACAGGTTGTTGAAGTGCTTGAAGCCAACAACATCAAGTACAAAACTAACGATGACGGCACCAGGATTACCGTTCCGAAAAAAGATCTGGCAAGTGCCAACCTTCAGCTTGCTTCAAGCGGCATTGTTCCGAATGCCTACAGTATAGATTCTGCACTTGAAGGCGGTTTCACCGTAACCGAAGCCGACAAACAGAAAAAATACGAACTCTATCAGGAAGACCATCTGGCAAAGGACTTCCTTATGGCGTTCAACAATATAAGAACCGCCAAAGTCGATCTTTTCCTTGCCGAGGATGACGGATTTTTGTTAAGCGAGAAAAAAGAAACGACCGTTGCGGTTGTTATTGATGTTGACAAAGATTTTACGGCCGACAACGCGGCTTTCCTGGCAAAAGCCATAGCCGGAGCACTGGGTCTTTCAAACACCGATCACATCACGATAATGGACTATGACGCCAACCTTTTGTTTTCGGGAGAGGAAGAACACACCGTAGCAGGCAACGCAAGTTCTCAGCTCGGTGTCAAGAACGAAGCCGAAACCATCATGAACAACAAGGTAAGAAGCGTTTTACAGGGAACCGGACAGTTCGGTGATATCAAAGTCGCGAGCAATCTTGATATCGATTTCTCAAGTTCGGAGCATACGACTCACGATTATTCCGCACCCGACGGACAGACACAGGGCCTTCTGGGCGAAGAGGAATACTACTCATCCGAATCCAACGGTACTTCGGGAGGAGTACCCGGAACCGATTCGAATACGGAGACCACTTACCAGTACAGAGATCAGGATACGTCAAGCTCCACCATCGAGGAATATTACAAAAAATATCTTCCCAATGAGGACATCCTCTATACGACGATCCCTGCGGGAGTCATCAGATATTCCAATTCTTCCGTAGCCGTTTCTTCCGTCAACTACATAGTTGTTAAAGAAGACGATGTAAAAGATCAGGGTCTTTTGGACGGAATCAGTTGGACCGAATATCAGCAGGCTAATTCTGAGAAGAGAAGAGTCACGGTAGACGATGAGATGGTAACGCTCGTTGCCAACGCATCGGGCATCCCTCAAGAGAAGATAAACATTGTGGCTTACGAAGAAAACGTATTTGTGGACAGTCCCGGACTGGGCGTAGAGTTTACCGACATTGTACAGATCGTTTTGATAGTGCTCATACTTGCTCTTCTTGCGATCGTTGTTTTAAGAAGCATGAAATCCGAGAAACCCGAAGAGCAGCCCGAGGAATTGTCGGTTGAAACGCTTCTTCAGTCCAATCCCGAGCCCATGCTTGAAAACATAGAACTTGAAGAAACTTCAGAGACCAAGAAGATGATAGAAAAATTCGTTGACGAAAACCCCGAAGCGGCGGCAAATCTGCTTCGCAACTGGTTAAACGAGGAATGGGGCTAAACTACAATGCCAAGACAGTTTGAAGAAAAAATAAACGGCCTTCAAAAGGCGGCGATACTGTTGATAGTACTGGGACCGGAAAGGTCCGCGGCACTTTTCAAACATCTAAAGGAAGAGGAAATCGAAGAACTTACTTTGGAGATCGCC
>CAMPBP010000034.1 GCA_946639085.1 uncultured Lachnospiraceae bacterium | reverse complement strand
AAAGAAACATTTCCTCTTTCGAGTTTTCTTATCTCTTCAATAGGGACATCAATCTTTCTTAACAGCTTGATCTTAAGTAAACATTTAACGTCATCCAAAGAATATTCTCTGTATCCGTTTTCGGGGTTACGATCGGGATTGAGTAAACCCTGCTCTTCGTAGAACCGGATATTTTTCTTGGTAATACCCACCAGTTCTTCAACCTGATTGATCTTCATTCAAACCTCTTTGAGCTGTTTTACCAACTCGTTACTAAGACTCTAGACCTTCCACAAGGTGGAAAGTCAATGGTATTTCATAAAAAAACAGAAAACTATAAAAAAATAGTAGCATGAAATTAATTATATGTCTTTAAAAAGTGAAAAACAGATAAAATAATACCGATTTATCCGATTGACAAAGCTTTATATCGCGAATATATTTATCTAAAGAAGCAAAGGCGCTTCGACGTAACTGTCGAAGTGTCTTTTTTTCTGCTTAGACATGTATATTCAGAAAGGGATCACTCAATGGCATCGATTCACGAAGCATGCGGTGTATTCGGATATTATTCAAAAGATTGGGATCATGTATCCGAAAAAATATATTACGGCCTCACTTCTTTACAGCACAGAGGACAGGAAGCGGCCGGAATAGCTGTTTGTGACACACATGCCGAAAAAGAAAATGTTTGCTTCCACAAAGATCTTGGCCTCGTATCCGAAGTCTTCGACAGTGACAGATTATCTTCACTCAAAGGAAACATCGGAATAGGACATGTCAGATATTCGACTACGGGTGATTGCAATGTAGAAAATGCTCAGCCTGTCGTTTTCAGATACTTAAAAGGCACTCTCGCTTTGGTTCACAACGGAAATATCGTAAACAGTGACCTTATAAAAGATGAATTGTACAGAGACGGTGGTGTTTTCAGAGCAACTTCCGACACGGAAGTCATAGCTTGTCTCATAGCCAAATTAAGAGCCAAAACAAATTCCGTGGAAGAAGCGGTTAAGCTTGCTGCTTCCCGACTTGAAGGCGGATACGCTCTTTTGATAATGAGTCCGAGAAAGATCGTTGCTGTCAGAGATCCCTGGGGTCTTAAACCTTTGTGCCTGGGAAAATTTGGGGACGATTACGTGTTTGCATCGGAAGATTGTGCCCTTACTTCTATCGGAGCAGAATTTGTAAGAGACATTAAGCCCGGTGAGATCGTAAGTATTTCCAAAAACGGATTGTCCTCCGAAATGCTTCCAAGGATCGCCAAACCGGCTCATTGCATATTCGAGTATATCTACTTTGCCAGACTTGACTCCAAAATAGATGGGATAAGCGTGTTCAATTCCCGTTTCGAAGCCGGAAAAGCTTTGGCCAAAGCTTATCCCGTCGAAGCCGACTTCGTGACCGGAGTTCCGGAATCGGGTATAACTTCCGCGAGAGGATATGCTTTTGAAACGGGCATTCCTTTTGAGATCGCTTTTCATAAAAACAGCTATATAGGAAGAAGCTTTATCAAACCCACACAAGAAGAACGCGAGCACGCGGTACAGCTTAAATTAAGTGTTTTAAAGGATGTCGTTTGCGGTAAAAGGATAGTCCTTACCGATGATTCCATAGTCAGAGGAACCACGATAAAGAATCTGATAACAATGTTAAAAGAAGCAGGTGCGAAGGAAGTCCATGTGAGGATCAGTTCGCCGCCTTTTCTTTATCCCTGTTTTTACGGGACCGATGTGCCGGACAATTCACAGCTTATCGCCAATCATAATTCAACTGAAGAGATACGTAAAATGATCGGAGCCGACTCGCTTGGATATATGAAACTTGAAGATCTTGAAAAAACAGTGGGTTACTTAAACGTTTGTAAAGCCTGCTTTGACGGAAAATACCCTACCAAAATAAACAGAGGATGACATTTATGAGAAAGATAATACTCGAAGACGGAACTACTTATATCGGTGACGCTTTCGGTTCGGAAAGCGACAAAATGCTGGAACTGGTCTTTAATACTTCACCCGTCGGATATCAGGAGATCATCTCCGATCCGTCCTATACGGACCAGGCGGTCGTAATGGCTTATCCGCTTATAGGTAATTACGGGATCAACAAAGATGATTTTGAATCGGACAAGCTTCTTATAGGTGCCCTCATAGTAAAAGAATATGTCGATGAACCTTCTAACTTTCGAAGTGTTTCTTCTTTGTCCGATTGCATGAAAGAACACGATATCGCCGGTGTCACCGGAATCGATACAAGAAGCCTTATAAGAAAGATCCGTGAATTCGGAAGCTGCAAAGTTCTCATCACTTCAAAAGATATCTCCTCCGAAGAAGGCATCGAATTACTAAAGGAATGGGATTATTCGCACGATCAGGTTAAACGCGCGGGCATCGGGGAAAACGAGGTCTTTCTTCCTGCCAATGAAAAAGAAGATTTCCATGTGGCGCTTATCGACTGCGGAGCAAAAGCAAACATAATCAGATCTCTGAACGCGCTTAATATAAAGGTCACCGCCGTTCCGAGCACCACTCCCGCAAGCGATATTCTTTCTTTGGGAGTCGACGGCGTACTCATTTCAAACGGACCCGGCGATCCCGTCGACAACGAAACAACGATCGAAACCGTAAAGGCTCTTCACGGAAAACTTCCCATCATGGGAATATGCCTGGGTCACCAGATACTTGCTCTTTCATATGGAGCAAAAACTTATAAGCTTAAGTTCGGACACCGCGGCGGTAATCACCCCGTTAAAAATCTCATGGCGGATAAAGTTGAGATCACCTCTCAAAACCACTCCTATGCGGTTGATAAGGAAAGTGCGATAAAGGCCGGTCTTGAGATCACTCATATAAATCTCCTTGATGACACCGTGGAAGGGATAAGGTGCGTTAAAGACAATGCTTTCAGCGTTCAATACCATCCCGAAAGCGCTCCCGGCCCCGAAGACAGCAAATATCTTTTCGATGAATTCATTAAAATGTTGCGAGGACAGAAAAATGCCTAAAAGAACAGACATACACAAAATACTCATCATAGGCTCAGGCCCGATAGTCATAGGACAGGCGGCCGAATTTGATTACGCGGGAACGCAGGCCTGCCTTTCACTCAAAGAAGAAGGCTATGAAGTCATACTTTGCAACTCAAATCCCGCAAGTATCATGACCGATAAAACGATAGCGGACAAAGTATATATGGAACCTCTTACCTTGGAATTCATTGCAAGAGTAATAAGAAAAGAGCGCCCCGATGCCATTCTTCCCGGGATAGGAGGACAGACGGGTCTTAATCTTGCAATGGCGCTCCACAAAAACGGCGTTTTGAACGAATGCGGCGTGGAGCTCCTCGGAACAGATTTTGAAAGTATAGATATGGCCGAAGACCGCGAGAAATTTAAAGAACTTTGCGACTCGATAGGTGAACCCACACTCCCCTCGATAATAGCGGAAAGCATGGAAGAAGGTATCGCCGCTGCCTCGAAGATCGGTTACCCGATAGTCATCCGTCCCGCATTTACGCTCGGCGGAACCGGAGGCGGATTTGCGGACAATGAAGATGAGTTAAAGACTATTCTAAAAAATGCGCTTTTTCTTTCTCCCGTTCATCAGGCTCTCATCGAAAAATCCGTAAAAGGGTACAAAGAAATCGAATACGAAGTGATCAGAGATGCCAACGATACGGCGATCACGATCTGTAACATGGAAAACATCGACCCGGTCGGCGTGCATACCGGCGACTCTCTCGTTGTATGTCCTTCGCAGACTCTTACCAATAAGGAATATCACATGTTAAGAAACAGCGCTTTAAAGATCATAAAAGCGCTTAAGATCGAGGGCGGATGTAACGTTCAGTTCGCGCTCGACCCCGATTCTTTTAACTATTATCTTATAGAAGTTAACCCCAGAGTGTCGCGTTCTTCGGCCCTTGCCTCCAAGGCGAGCGGATATCCGATCGCAAGAGTTTCGGCAAAGATCGGTGTCGGTTACAGACTTGAAGAGATACGCCTTGCCAATACTCCGGCAAGCTTCGAGCCTTCGCTTGATTATGTCGTTACAAAGATGCCGAGATTCCCGTTTGATAAGTTTAACGACGCGGAAAACAAGCTGGGAACTCAGATGAAGGCAACCGGTGAAGTTATGAGCATCGGCCGTACTATCGAAGAAAGTATATTAAAGGGTATACGATCGCTGGAGATCGGATGTATCCACCTCTACCTTAAAAAATTCGATGAGTTATCCACTTCGGATCTTTTAACGTACATCGAAGAGGGTCGTGACGACAGAGCCTATGCGATCGCAGAACTCTTGCGAAGAGGTGTCTTAGTTGATGACATCTTTAATGTAACAAAGATCGACAGGCTGTTCTTAAGAGTATTTGAAAATATCGTAAACATTGAAAAGAAAGTTTCTTTGTCAAAAGGCGATAAAGACGCTTTGATGCTTGCCAAAAAGACCGGCTTCTCCGATGCTTATCTGGCAAACCTTTGGGATATGAGTGCGAAAGATGTCTATAATCTGAGAGTTAAGTACGACATATTCCCTGTTTATAAGATGATCGATTCGTGCGCATCGGAATTTAAGAGTTACATTCCGTACTTTTATTCAACCTATGAAAAAGAAAACGAATCGATCTGCGAAAACGAAAAGAAGGTAATAGTTTTAGGTTCCGGTCCCATCCGTATAGGACAGGGCATCGAATTTGACTATTCAACCGTTCACGCCGTTAAGACCATAAAAGAAATGGGATGGCATTCGATAGTTATAAACAATAACCCCGAAACCGTTTCTACAGATTACACCTGTGCCGACAAGCTCTATTTTGAGCCTCTTACGACCGAAGATGTCATGAATATAATCCATCATGAGAATCCTGACGGAGTTATAGTGACTCTCGGCGGTCAGACTGCCATCAATCTCGCAGATTCGCTTAAAGAATATGATGTCAAGATACTCGGAACAGACTGTGATGCGATAGACCGTGCCGAAGACAGAGATCAGTTTGAAAAAGTGCTTTTGGATCTGCAAATACCTCAGCCAAAGGGCGAAGCCGTTACCGATATAGAAGCGGGAGTTGCTGCAGCCGAAAGGATCGGCTATCCGGTGCTCGTAAGACCTTCGTTCGTACTCGGCGGACGTGCGATGCAGATCGTGTCAAAAGAAGCCGACCTTCGTCATTATTTAAAGACCGCAGTTTCACTCGGTGAAGACAAACCTGTACTTGTCGATAAATACATATGCGGAAAAGAAGTCGAAGTTGATGCGATCTGCGACGGATGCGACGTATTCGTACCCGGTATAATGGAACTTGTAGAAAGAACAGGTATCCACTCGGGTGACTCTATCTCGGTTTATCCTCCTTACAGTATTTCAGATGCTGTCAAAGGAAAGATCTTAAACTATACAAAAAAGCTCGGTCTCGGCATCGGTATCGTGGGACTGTTCAACATACAGTTCATAGTCGACACGAACGATGACGTTTATATAATCGAAGTCAATCCCAGATCTTCAAGGACCGTCCCGTTCCTTTCAAAAGCAACGGGTTATCCGCTTGCGGATATCGCCACAAAAGTAATGCTTGGCGAAACGCTTAAAGAACAGGGATTTTTCAGTCTTTATCCCAAAGAAAAGGAAATGTGGTATGTAAAAGTTCCCGCGTTTTCTTTCTCCAAGCTTCACGGAATGGACGCATATTTATCGCCTGAAATGAAATCTACCGGCGAAGCGATAGGCTACGATGAAAAGCTTCACCGCGCAATGTATAAAGCTTTAACCGCTTCTGGTATAAAGCTCAGCAACTACGGAACAGTAATGTTTACACTCGCCGATGAGGATAAAGAAGAGTCGCTTCCTTTGGTGCGTGATTTCTACAATCTCGGTTTTAACATAGTGGCAACGACCGCAACCGCGGAATTCTTTAAAGCTCACGGTATCAAGTGCCGATTACTTCACAAGTTAAGCGAAGGATCGGATGAGATGTTAAATGCGATACGCGCCGGATATGTAAGATATGTCATCAACACAAGAGCGATCCTTTCGGGAGTTCATTATGAAGACGGTGTTGCATTAAGACAGTGTGCGATTGAAAACAACGTTACGATCTTCACTTCCCTTGATACGGTCCGCGTTCTTCTCGATGTATTGAACGAACTTACCATAAAGGTATCACCTATCTGATCCCCTTAAACACAAAAATCCCGCAGACTTTTGTCTGCGGGATTTCTATAATTTTAGATCATTTTGTATCGTAGTTGATCTCTTCACAAGGGAAATGTTTAAGAATAAATTCAGGTCCGTATACTTCGACTTCAGATTTGTAAACCTTTTTGGCCATTGCGCTTGTGATCGTTGCGTGGTAATGCTTTCCATTATGAGTAAAATAGAAGTCCAAAACAACATTTTTTGTTTTGCTTAAAGCTTCCATCATATCATAACGGATGCCGTCGCCTTCTCTGTATTCAACAAGATTATTGTATTTAAGGCTCCTATTGTTATCGGCTGCGTAGATTTCTTTGATCTTTTCGGCGAGACGCTTAAGATAAGGATCTGTATCATCTAAATCAGAAGAGCCACCCTTATCATCGTCTGCGGATTTTTCAAAGAAATAATATGTTAATCCCGTTTCTTTATCTTTTTCTGATCTTACGAATTTATATTCTTTTCCGTCTATCGTAATAACAGATTTATCGTTGATATCCGCTCTTGGATTTTTCTCCATATCCAAAAAAGGTTCAACTACAGCCTCATTTTCATCCCACATAATAAAATATGTATCCGTTTCATCAGCATATGCTTCAAAATAATCACTCCAGTAATCTTTTGAAGATGTTCTGGTAACGTTTTCAGCGGCATAAGTCATAAGCCCATTTCCTGCAAGCATAGCTGCACAGGTAAGAGTTGCAACCGCTTTGGTTAATATTTTTTTTACATTGATCATTACAAAATTCCTCCTTGGATATATCATCATTACCGTCATGATTTTCTTCAGTAACATATCATGTATTATAATAGTCATGCCATATTAACAAACAATAAATAGTGTCGTATACTACCAAAGAACAGATACATTTTTCGGAGTAAAATATGGAGTATCAAATAGTAAAGGCGACAGAAGCCGACAGAGAAGAAATTCTTTCTTTGTACAGAATGCAGATAGGAAGAGAGTTTTGCCCGTGGGACGAACACTATCCGTCAAATGAAACGATCGACTACGATCTTGATAGAGATTCCCTTTTTGTATTAAGATCCGATGGAAAGATAAAAGCAGCCATCTCCCTGGAATACGATGAAGCGGTCGAAGAACTGACCTGCTGGGACAAAAATCTTGAACCCGAAGGCGAACTTGCAAGACTTGCCGTTCTTCCCGATGAGCAGAATAAAGGTTACGCACGTATAATGCTCAAATTCGGTATGGAAGAACTCGTAAGACGAGGATACAATGGGATTCATTTTCTGGTGAACAAATACAACATCAAAGCGATACGCAGCTATGAAGTCTTTGGTTTTAACAAGGTAGGCGAATGCCACATGTACGATCAGGACTATATATGCTACGAGAAAAAACTGTAACAATAAAAGGAAAAATCTATGAACGAACAGGACAAAAGAGCGGTTGAATCTATGTGCAGGATAGGAATGGAGCTTGAAACGATAATAGCTTCTTTCCCGAAGTTTTCCAAAGAAGAATTGGCCATGATCTATGAAAACATAAAAAAAGAAGATAATTCAACCGGATCGGAAAATTCGGGAATAAGCATCAATTGTTCGTAAAACTTATGCGGAAGATCATTTAGTTTCCCTAACTTTCCGCTATTTACCATCCGATCTTTTTTATATATTCCGCAAGATTTCGGCCGTAAGTCTCCGCACCCAACAGATTCGGATGAAGATTATCCAGATAATATTCGCACAAATTGGGTACAAGCTTAAATCCGTCTAAAACAGTTATATTTTTATAACTGCCCGCAACCTTCTTTATCATTTCGCAATATGCCACGAAATTGTCATGATCGTCCGGATTGTCTCCTCGCCATATCGGAGAGATGCACATGATCGGAATTTCCGATCCGTATATATTTGTAAGTGTGTCGTAATACTCGGTTATGTCCGATGTTTTTTGCGGATCGTGGAAATTGTTGGTTCCAAGCGCTACGATTATCTTATCGGGTTTATATCCCGGCATAGGCATAAGAGATTTCTTATCGTATATATATCCGCCTATTCCCTGATTGATGATATCGTAGTTAAGGATCCTGTTTGCCACGCTTACATAAGTTTGCGCAGAACGCAAAGGACCGTATCCCTGCGTGATAGAATCGCCAAGCCATAATACTTTTTCATTTTTCTTTGGTCTCTCTGCCTTGGCATTTACTTCAAAATTCTTTATAAGGACAGTTGCATCGGCAGGAAGATAAATGACCGCATTCTTGCTTCCCGCAGGCATTTCCCATTCTATTTTTCCCTCTTTCGAAATATCCTTTACATAGACTATTTTCGTAACCGATCCGTCGATCGCAAGTTCAAATGAATCTTCCGACCCGGTCCATATGAACTTGTAGTCAAAAGAAACCTTCGTTGCTTCCGTTACCATTTCGATCGTCTTGGCCGTAGTTGCCATACAACGATCATACCAGAAATCAAAGGCTCCCTCAAAGTATTTCATCTGTTCATCACTGTATTGAAACGCCTGAAGATAGCCATCCTCTGTTTCTTTAAAACTGTATGCTCCGAAATATAATTCTTTTAATTCATTGTTTGTCATAGCTTGCTCCTTAATCAGATCTATCGATCACTTTGCTTTATTATAACAAAAAAAGTACCTGTTAAAGGTACTTTTTTAATCGGAGTGACAAGATTCGAACTTGCGGTCTCCGCTTCGCTCCGGTCGGTGCAGACCCGAGGTCCACCGGACCTCGTGCACCCTCAGCGCCCGAACGTTGCGTTCGCGACGACATGAGGTCGCTTGTTTATTTTTTTATCCCGATTAAAAAAGGTACCCATGAATGGATACCTTTTTAATCGGAGTGACAAGATTCGAACTTGCGACCTCAG
>CAMPBP010000033.1 GCA_946639085.1 uncultured Lachnospiraceae bacterium | reverse complement strand
GCATAGATCTCATCGGACATGACATAAATGTCTTTTTCAACACATACCTTTGCGATGGCGATAAGATCTGCCTCTTCCATGATGGCACCGGTAGGATTGTTAGGGAAAGGAAGAATCAATACTTTGGTCTTATCGGTGATGGCATCCAATAGTTCCTGTGCGGTAAGTCTGAACTCGTTCTCTGCTTTAAGATCGATGATGACGGGTTTTCCGCCTGCAAGTATGGTACAGGGTTCGTAGGATACGTAGCTGGGCTGGGGGATGAGCACCTCATCACCGGGGTTGAGCATTGCTCTTAAGCCCACATCGATAGCCTCGGAACCGCCCACCGTGATTAAAACGTCGGTGTTCCATGCATATGATACGTCGTATTTTCTTTCTACATAACGGCATATCTCTTCTCTTAATTCTTTAAGACCCGAATTTGATGTGTAGAAGGTCTTTCCTTTTTCCAGGGAGTAGATACCCTCGTCTCTTATGTGCCAGGGAGTGTCGAAATCGGGTTCGCCGACACCCAGTGAAATGGCATCCTTCATCTCGGATACGATATCGAAAAACTTACGTATCCCGGAAGGTTTTATCTTTATTACTTCATCGGATAACGGATTTCTCATAATATAAACGTCTCTCTTTCGTCAGTTTTAGGTTTAGCCATAACAGTGCCGTGCTCTTTGTATTTCTTTAAGATGAAATGTGTGGATGTGCTTAAAACCGACTCAAGGGTTGAAAGCTTGTCTGATACAAAAAGCGATATCTCTTTTAAGCTCTTGCCTTCAAGGGACACCAAAAGGTCAAAGCCTCCGGAAATAAGGTATACCGAATTTACTTCGGGATACTGGTAGATCCTCTCGGCTATGTTGTCAAAACCCTGGCCTCTTTGAGGGGTTACTCTTACTTCGATGATGGCGCCTACGGATTCGATGGAGGTCTTCTCCCAATCGATAAGTGTATGGTATCCGCAGATGATGCCTTCTTCTTCCATTGCCTTAAGCTCGTTCGCAACCGCAAGTTCGTCCATGCCGAGTATTACGGCGAGTTCTTTGATATCTATTCTTGAATCTTTTTCAATAACGGAAAGTATTTTTTCTCTCATATCTTTCTCCTTTATAAATCGTATTCTTTAGTAAGTTCGTCCGACCTGAAAGGTTCCAAAAACCTTTTCGAGTCGCCGTTTATGACCACTTTGTCATTTGAATCGGTTATCTTACCGACACATACGGCTTCGATCCCTTCTTTGTTAAGATCGCTTACAAGCTTTTCTCCGTCGGCAGCCGTCATTACCATAGCCCCCGAACTGTCCAGGTTGTAAGGGTTCAGATCAAAGAAATTACATATCTCGATCGTTTCCTGTTTGATCGGTATCCTCTTCAAATCTACCGAAAGTCCGACATGACTTGCCTCTGCAAGTTCCCAAAGAGCGGTAAATATGCCACCCCTTGAAGCATCGTGCATGGCACTCACACCGGACTTAACGGCGGGTGCGGCCTCATACACGACAGTCAGATATTTTTTAAACTGCAGAGCCGACAATATCATGCTCGCAGGAAATTTCTCTTTAAGTTTTTCTTCGTATTTACGGGCCAAAAGATATGTCCCTTTAAGTCCGGCCCACTTTGTTATCACTATGTCGTCACCGGGTTTTGCTCCCCCTGTTTTGACATATGAATCTTTCCCGGATTTGGCAAATACTGTTACAGCCATAACGGGACGATTTACGGAGGTTGTAAATGACGTATCTCCTCCGATTATCTCGACGTCACCGTCTTTACATGCACCGTCCAAGTCTTTGATAAGGCTTTTCAGAGCGGTTTCTTCGTACCCCACAGGCAAAAGAAGCGCCGTCTCGATACCTACGGGCTTGGCACCGACTGCGTAAACATTGTTGAACATATCTTCATAGATAAAACCGTCTTCAGAGGTAAGAAGTTTCTCGCACATAACTGCGACTTCATCTTCTTTAAGGTCCAAAACAGCGCAGTCTTCCCCAAAGGATGCCCCTGTAAGGACTTCACTGCGCCGTGCTTTTACATTCTTAAGTATTGATCTTTTAAAGATATTTTCAGGTGTCTTTCCCGTGTTCATGATACCTCTGAGTTCGTTGTCTTACATAGTTAATGATGATACAATGGGAATGACCATGGCGACTACCAAAATGATGACAACGATCAGAGTAAATATCCTTTTGTTCTTTTTGTTATAAATGTTAAACATGTCTTTACCTTTACTTAGTATTCATTGAAAGGAATTATAGTCTATGTATTGGAAAATAGCAAGTTTGCTAATATTCGCAATATTCTGTCTGTGGGTTTATTATGAATCCCACCGGACCGTAAATAAAGCAAAAAAGGAAGAAGAAGCTTTCTGGGAACGGGAGGAAAAAGCCAATTCCACCAGACGTAAGCCCATCGACCACCTTGATTATATTAAGATTCCCGACGACCTCCCCTTCAGACTTAAAGAAGATAACGTAAACATTTCTTCTTACAATAAGATCGTTTCAGAACTTAAAGACCAGAAGATATTAAACCTCACAGGCTACACCAACACGGATCTCAAACTTGAGTACGGAGCTCCCAACATCACAGAGCTTTCAAGATACGATCAAAACTATACGACCCTGGTCACAACCCTTCAAAAATGGGCCGATGAATTAAGTAACCTTAACGAAGAAGATGCCGCATTCAGGATCATGGAATATATGATCGAGATAAAGTGCGACATCGGAAAAACTTATCGTATGCTCGGTAAGAAATATCTTAAGGAAAACAACACCGAGGCTTTTGACAACCTTATAAAAACAATTTCGGGAACGCGTTCGATGAACAAAGAATACATTAAAGCGTCTCTCGAAGAAATGAGAGTTAAGGCGGAAGAATGAGATTATCTCACTCTTCCGTTCTTCATTTCTGACTTAACCTGATACATCATATCATCAGCCTGCTTAAGTATATCGTTGAAAGTAGTCTGCATATCGGGTTTGTATTCTGCGTATCCTGTTGCAATGGAAATACGTTTTACAAAGTCTTTTTCTTTGGCCTTCTTTTGCATCGCTTCACGCATGGCTGCGATAAGAAGTCTGTAATTCATATAGTCATCACCGATCGCGATAACGACAAATTCATCACCGCCTATTCTGAAAACAGGGCTTCGCTTGAAGTTCTCACATATGAATGAACAGCAGTTTTTAATGTATTCGTCGCCCTTCTCGTGCCCGTGGGCATCGTTGATGACTTTAAGATCGTTAATGTCAAGATAGATGGCTGCAAATGCGGGAGACGTCTTGTTAACGATACCTTCCTCGATGAGAGAGACATATTTTTCAAATGCGGTCCTGTTCTTAACCTTGGTAAGCGTATCCTGCTCCATCAAAGATGCCAGCTTATCATTTAACTTTACAAGTTCAAGATTCATCTTAAACGATTCAAGCGCTCGCATGATCCTGCTCTTGTATTTTAAGAAGATCACATCCTGCAATGAAACGGCCGTCTGCGAAATAACAACATATCCGCACGAAAACTCGTTATAATGGATAACGGCAAATCCATACAGCATATTGACACCCTCGCCGTCATAATCGGGTATCAGCTCGCTTCTCTTGATCTTTTCGGTCTTGACCGGATAATCGTCTTTCTTGCCCACCAAAGTTACAAGTTCGCTTCCGAACTCATACTCTGGACTTACAAATCCGTCATCCGCCAGATGACCGATCTGGGGATCCATCATGATATAGAAAGTGCCGCCTTCCTCACCGAAAGTTTTATAGAAGATGTCACGTGTTCTTTCTTTCATCTCTTTAAGGTCTTTTGAAGAAGCGATGGCACGCTCAAGAAGCGTTAAACGACCGTCCGAATTGTCTCTTCTGTTCTTCTGAAGAGGGATCTCACGTACGAGTTTATGTCTTAATCTGTCCGTTGTCTCGCTTCCGCATCCGCACGATTCACCAAGTTTGAACTCACAGGGAATGACCTCTTCTTCCTCGGTCTCCGTTCCGTCAAAGAGTTTAAACAGGTGCTCTGCCGTTTTTGCACCCATAAGATCGTAGCGCTGATCGACGCTTGCGATCGACGGATAGAACAGCTGACCGTCTTCAAGGAAATCAAATCCGGTAAGTATTACGTCTTCGGGTGTCGAAACACAAAGATTGTCAAGGTTTACGCTTATATCCATGGCAAGAAGGTCGTTTGCACAAACGATCGCATCGGGAAGAGGTTCCATGGAATATTTCCCGAGAATATACTCAACGGCCTTTCCGGTCTCCCAATCGGAATAGAAGATGTCTTCCTCACCAAACGGAAGATTTCTTTCGTTCATTGCGTCTCTGACCGCACGGATCCTTTCGTTTGAATCGTTGTTTTCGGCAGAACCGGCAACAAAGAGCAGCTTTTTAACACCATGCTTGTCCATGATGTGATCTGCCAGAGCTTTCATGCCGACATAATTGTCCGTTCCGACATAGAAAGTGCCCGGATGTCTTATTCCGATTGAAATAACGGGGATACCGGCTTCATCGACGATCTTGAAGATATGATCGATAACTTCCGCAAAATTCAGACCGGGTCCGAAAACGACCGCTCCGTCAAAAGTCGAAAGATCGGGAATGTCATATACCGTACTTTCGCTTCGTCTCGCAGAGAAATCGTACCCGTATGAAGCATAACTTAAAAACAGAAAAAGATCGGCACTGCAAGGTTCAAACACTTCACTCATGCCGTCTATAAAACGAAAAAGATTTTCAGAATTCCATCCGTTTGCAAATATTGCAATCTTCTTTTTCATAACCATCTCCAAAAAACGTTATTCGCACAGTAAATGCTATTCACACAACCTAAATTGTACCATACTTTTTATGTTTTGCATAAAACTAATCTGCGAAAAAAAAGGAAAATAAAACTTTAATTTTCCCAATAAAGAAACTCGAATCGTCAATGCGTTTTCTTTGTCCCTTTATTCAGGCATATATCTTTCAGATAACAGTTCTCGCAGGAAGGGTTCACAGCTTTGCAGATCGTCCTTCCAAAAGCGATGAACCAATGATTTATGTAAGTCCAATATTCCCTGTCGGCTTTCTTCATTAGTTCAAATTCCACTTTGACGGGATCATTTGAGGAGACAAGACCGAGCCTGTTTGATATCCTTAACACATGGGTGTCGACCACAACGCTGGGCTCACCAAACACGTAAGAGCGGATCACGTTGGCAGTTTTTCTTCCAACGCCCGGTAAAGATGTGAGGGACTCGATATCCGAAGGCACTTTCGAATCGAAGTCTCTTACAAGCTTTGTGGCGCAGCCTATGATGTTAACCGCCTTGTTGTGATAAAAGCCTACCGATCTGATATCTTCTTCAAGCTCTGAAATATCCGCTTTCGAAAGGCTTTCCAATGAAGGATACTTCTTAAACAAAGTCTTTGTCACTTCATTGACCCTTTTATCGGTACACTGAGCAGACATGATAGTCGCTACAAGCAACTGCCATGCGCTGTCGTGATCAAGATAACATGTTAAGTCTTTTCCGTACTCGCGCTCCATTCTTTCAAGAACGGTGCCCATTCTCTTTTGCATATCCCTAAATCTCTTTCGGACCGTCTCCGATCTCTACGGTATAAAAATCCGCATCGTAACCTATCTCATTTTTATAAGCTTCGCCGACACTCTTTATGAAGTCATCCACCGCTTCGTCTTTTACTATGCTTACGGTACATCCGCCGAAACCGGCGCCGGTCATTCTTGAACCGATAACGCCTTTGACCTTTAACGCCTCTCTTACGAGGGTATCAAGCTCTTTACCGGTAACTTCGTAGTCTTCTCTTAATGAAGTGTCGGAATCGATCATGAGCTTTCCGAAAGTATCAATATCATCTTTTAACAGGTACTCTACCGCCTTTACGGTTCGTCTGTTTTCGTATACGGCATGCTTTGCTCTCTTTTCAAGTATGGGATCGCCTATGGCACTTCTTACCGATTCAAACTCCTCTTCCGTAAGATCTCCCAGAGTTTTAACATCTTTTACTGCCTGTATTCTCTTAAGAGCTTCTTCGCACTGCGCGCGTCTTTCGTTGTACTTTGAATCACCGAGTCCCCGCTTTTTGTTGCTGCATGCGATAACAAGCTTCGCATTCTTTAGTTTCACCGGTGAATACTCGTATTTTAACGTGTTCGTATCAAGGAATATTGCGCTGTCTTTCTTGCCCATGGCTATCGCAAACTGATCCATGATACCGCAATTTACGCCGTTAAACCTGTTTTCGGAAAACTGTCCTATAAGCGCAAGATCGATGTTTGTGACATCCTTAAATCCGTAGAGCTCCTTTAAGATGTAACCGGTCAGAACCTCTACCGAAGCAGATGAAGAAAGTCCCGAACCGTTTGGAATGTTTCCGTACAAAAGGATATCGAATCCCTTATCGATCTTCATTCCTCTCTCGGCAAAAGCCCAAATGATACCAAGGGGATAGTTTGCCCAGTCTCTTTCTTTATCCGGTTTTAACTCATCTTTAAGATCTGCTGTAATAACCCCGATATTTTCAAAGTTAAGGGAGTAGAATCTTAAAAGACTGTCGTCTCTTTTCTTTACTGCGGCATATGTGCCTATCGTAAGCGCACAAGGAAAAACGTGTCCGCCGTTATAGTCCGTATGCTCTCCTATAAGATTAACTCTTCCCGGTGCGAAGAAACATCTTACGCCCGTCGTGTCACCGTATATTTTCTCAAATCCTTTTAAAACCGTATCTTTCACTTTACACCTCTTAATTACAATAATGATATCATCTCAATCGCCTGCTTTTTCGTTGCCTCGTAGTCGATCCTGTCGACACAGTCCTTAAGCCTCTCAAAGCTTTCGGCAACAAGACTGTCATACTCGTATTTGTCCAGTTCCTTTATCGTCTTCTCGGCGGTATCGTAGTCGAAGTCGTTCATGGCATGGAAAAGATCCCTTAATATCTCGCCCGCTTTTTCTCGAAGGAGCGGAACTTTCTTTTCCTTGGGCTTCAAAGAATCAACTATCGAAGAGATTTCTTTCTCCACTTCTTCAAACTCGTTAAGCAATCCTTCGTGAAGTGTCTCGATGGCATCGAGATCTCTTAAATGACCTTTCTTTTCAAGCTCCGCCGCCTTGTAGTTAAGCTCCTCGGCACCTATTGTGGCAGCCAAAGATTTAAGGGCATGAACTTCGATCGTATATCTTCCCACGTCTTCGTTTTCAAGAAGACTCGAAAGAAGCGTCTTCTTTAAGGGTGCGCTCTTCTTGAAATCGTCGAGTATAGCGCTGTACATCTTAACGTTCTCACCCGTATAGGCAAGACCCTTTGAGGGAGTGATGTGGGACAGATTAAGCGACGAAAGATCGGGCAGCGTATAGAAATGGGAATACTCGTCGTCCTCGGCCTTTTGCTGCTTGGACTCGGGTATCCACTTCTTCAACATGGCTTCAAGCTTCTTTAACTCTATGGGCTTGGGAAGGAAATCGTTCATTCCCGCTTCGGCAAACAGTTTTCGACTGTCATCCAATACGTTTGCGGTAAGGGCAATGATGGGAAGCTTTTTATAATATTCGTCCTGCGCCTGTCTTATTACCTTAGTGGCTTCCGTACCGTCCATCTGAGGCATCATATGGTCCATAAATACAAGATCGTATCTTGTCCTGTGTATCATTCTTATGGCCTCTTCACCGCCGGTAGCCTTGTCGATCTTTAATCTGTAAGGCTGCAAAAGACCCGTCGTAACTTTTAAGTTTATGGCGTTATCGTCTACCACGAGAACTCTCGCGCCCTCGAAATAAACCTCACCTACGCCGTCTCTTTCTTTCTCATCAATAAAGTAATCCCTAAGCTGCGGATAAAAGAAAGGTCTCTTTAAGAATATGGTATCGCTCGATCTTTCAACCGTATCGTTATAGTTAACAAGACAAATAAGCTTCGTTCCGAGATCTCTGAACTCTTTTACGTCCTTTATCTTTCTGTAACGGTCATACTCAAGTATGAGATAATCGGGTCTTTCGTCTTCTTTCAAAATGAAGAGTTCGGTGGGATTGTCTATCTCAACGTAATCAATCTTGGCCTTTGAGAAATACAGGGCAAAAGAAGCCTTTTCGCGAGCATTTTTAAGACACACTCCAAAGTATGCTTCGATGGGCTTTTGCTCGGTCTCCTCCGGAACATCCTCAGGCACTTCAAGAGCCACATCGAAATAAATGTTTATTCCGCCGGAATCGTTTTTCTCGATCTTTAGATTGCTGCCGAGATACTTTATAAGATCCTCCATTATGGGAAATCCGGGACTGGTATTTTCCACTTCGAACCTTATGGATCTCTTTTTCTTGTCGGCATAATCCACAACAAGAGCTATATATCCCCACTTTGTGCACTTGGCGGCATTGGTAAGATAATAAACCAGCGCCTGTTTCACTCTCGTGGTATCAAGCATTATATACCTGGGAAGTTCGGGATTTAATTCAACTACGAACAAAACGTCCTTGTCGCCGATGTTGATCCTGGCCATATCGATAACATCCGACATGACTTCCTCGAGCTTTACGCTCTCTCTGTGACGCACAAGTTTTCCCTGGGACATCTCATCGTAATCGATGATATTGTTGATGACCATCAAAAGATTCTGCGTAGCGGCCTTTAAGGACACAAGCTGCTCTTTTTGCTCGTTGTCCGCCGTACGCGCAAGAAGCATATCCGATATACCGATTATGGCGTTCATCGGCGTACGCACTTCATGACTTAAGTTGGAAAGAAACGGATACTCCCGCTCCCTTTCATACTCCTTGACGTCTTCAATATCTTCGTATTCGTAATATTCGGATTCGTCTCTGTATCGTGCCATATGACTCCTCTTAATCTGCAGGCTTTTTGTTACCTTAACCATATAATTATATAACAGTTAGCATGTTATCTCAAATAAATATGCGTTACGTTTTGCTCCCATCACCCGCTTTAGCCAAAAGACCCCCAGGCTGCTGCCTGAGGGTCTTTTGACTAAAGCGGGTGATGGGAATCGAACCCACGTGTCCAGCTTGGAAGGCTGGTGTTCT
>CAMPBP010000032.1 GCA_946639085.1 uncultured Lachnospiraceae bacterium | reverse complement strand
CTATGTAGTGTTAAATCAGAAAAAAGCTTTTTGGGCACTACGTTTTTCGTCAAAATCAGGCGGTTTTTTGCGCGACCGTAGTGCCAAATTCATCAAATCACTTGTTTAGCACGACGATTTTCAGAAAAACAGAGCTTGTTTACACATATCCGGCGCTTTTTCGTAGTGTCAAATGTGCATTCAGTGGGATTTAGCACTACGACCCTGTAAAAATGTGCCTTAAAAAAGCAAAAAGCGTAGTGCTATTTTGCTTGAAAGGGGCACTTGACACTACGCAATAAAAAACAGGGACAACCAAAGTCGTCCCTGTCTCTTTCTTGCATATTCTATTTAATCAACTTATGGCATCTCGTTCCAACGAGGCTTGATAGCGAAGAAGAGGATTACAAGGCTAACTACTGCACTGATGATACCTCTGATAAGCTGTCCGCTCATTGCGTTAAGAACGATGTTAAGAACTGCGGTACCTGCAACGATGTAGAAACCGAGTTTCTGCTTCTTAAACAACAAGATCGCCAATCCGATTATCAAACATATTTCTGCTATAGTGCAAAGAACCATGAGCAATGTGCCACCTACCAAGAAAGATCCGAAGATACCAAGAACATAGATAACAACCATGATGATGTTAACTACAAAGCAAAACCAAAGCCAGAATTTGGCAAAACCAGTCCATTCAAACATTATTATCTCCTCCTATTTGTGAATATGTTTACTAGACTTGTTAAGTTTAACACATTTTTGATCATTTAACAAGAAATAATCGTTTCATGCGATGTTATAGGAAACCACGAAAGAAATATCACGGAGCGCTCTTTATATGGTATACTTATCGGGAAAATACGTGGGAGGATGCAGTCATGAAACCGGAAAAACTGATTGAATTGTGTAAAAAGAAAACGGTCTGGATACAGACACACAACTTTCCCGATCCCGATGCCATTTCATCGGCTTTCGGTCTTCAAAAGCTTTTGGAGCACTTTGGAATCGCTTCGAGAATATGTCACGAAGGACAGATCGACAAGCTTTCGAGTGTTAAGATGTTATCCCTCTGCGGTATCGAAATGCATTCTTACGATGAGATAGAGTCTCAGATGAACGCAGACGATATGATCGTTTTGGTGGATTGTCAGAAGAACAACGGCAATACGACCGATTTTGTGGGTGACGAGCTTGCTGCCATCGACCACCATCCCACCGTCGTTAAGATCGATTACGAGTATTCGGATCTCAGGATCACCGGAGCTTGCGCATCGATAATTGCGGAATATTATAAGACGCTCAATGTAAAGCCCGATGTCAAGGTCGCTACGGCCCTTATGTACGGCCTCAGGATGGATACACTTCAGTTAAGCAGAGGCGTCACCGAATTTGACCTTGATATGTTAAGCTTTCTTTTCCACTATTCGGACAAAGAGCTTTTAAACGAGTTAGAGACCAACAACATGGAGTTTACCGATCTTCGTGCTTACGGAGAAGCGATCGAAAATGCCAGAGTATTTGGAAAAGTCTGTCTCTCGTTTCTTGATTTCTTTTGCCCCGATGCTCTTGTTGCAGCTTTGAGCGACTTTTTCTTGGCGCTTGCCGAAGCGGAAGTTGTCATCATTTTTGCCAAAAGAGATACGGGATACAAATTCAGTTTCAGGAGCGAACGCTCCGATGTTAATGCCGGAGTTTTGGCGGGAGAGATACTCGAAGGCTGGGGCAACGGAGGCGGACATGCCACAATGGCGGGCGGATTCGTGGAAGAAAGAAACATACCCGGTGACAGGATGTATCTTTTTGATACGGTCCAGGAAAAGACCATAAACTTGATAGAAGCGAAATATCCGCAGATCTTGTAATAATTTTAGGGGAATTTTATGTCAAAGAGAATAAGTGAAAAATATCTGAAAGACTTCTTTAATCTGGATGATTCCGATGAGTCTTCGGCTGACCTTGCCAATCTTATCGAAAAATTAAAGAAGCTTACGTTTGAACACGGCGAAAATATCATTACCGCAGGCGAAGAAGCAGACGGTATGTTTTTCATCGAATCGGGTTCGGCAACTGTTTTAAACAAAAACGGCGAACAGGTAAATCTTATGCATGTAGGCCAATACTTTGGCGAATATGCCGTTCTTACCGGCGAAAAGAGACTGACAACTGTAAGAGCCCACGGTCGCACTGTAGTTTACAAAGTCGAAAACGAAGACCTGCTTGCGTTCTTATCAAAACATCCTCACATTTACAGCGAGATGATGAAGAAAGTGTACGGGCAGCTTTCTTCAAAGCATTCGCAGATACTTGCCCTTTCTTCAATGAAGAAAGGTGTTCTGTCGCACCCTTCAAACGATCACCCGATCACGTTAAAACAAGGGCTTTTCCAGTACGGCTTTTTGGCTCTTGTTGTCATTGCTTCCTTCTTATTGCCTCGTGGCATTTCGGGACCGATCTTTTTGCTCCCCCTCATTTTCATGATCGCATACGTTCTTATCACCAAAAGAACCCTTGAATCCATCGTTGCTTCCTGCCTTATCGCAGGAATACTTGCGTATAAAGGTCATTTCTTAACAGGCACGATGGATGCGCTCATCGAGACATTTGGAGCCGCCGACAACGTTTTTACGGTCATCGTCATGGTTCTCATGGGAGCGCTCGTTAACCTTATCGTAAATTCCGGCGGTGTTACGGCTTTCGAAAAGTCTGCTGCAAAGCATGCCAAATCGCAAAAACACGTTTTCTTTACGTCCTTTGTCATTATGATCATGACATCCATCGATGAAGGGCTTAACATGCTCTGTGCACAATATGCTCTTTACAATCCGTCCAAAGAAAAGAGAATCCCTCGTGAGAGGCAGGCCCTCTTTTACGGCATGCTTCCGGTTGTTTTGTGTTCCTTTGTTCCTCTTTCACTTTGGGGAATATTCGTAATAGGTACCATGAACGTTACCTTCGGAGCCGACTCCGTAGCGCTTTTTTGCAAAGCCATTCCTTTTAACTTTTTCTCGATAATCACCGTTATAGCTATGATACTGTTATCTCTTGGCAAATTGCCTCGCAACAAACAGCTTAAAGCAGGGGATAAGAGGGTCGAAGAAAACGGCGACCTCTGGCCGGAAGGATCGGAGAAATATTTAAGCGAACACTCGACGGAAGTCTGGGGCAAGATATCCAACGTCATGCTTCCCATCATCGTTCTCATGGTTGCTTCTTTGGCAGTAAGAAGCATTTCATCGGGAAGTTTCTCGGTTGACAGTTCCATAGGTCTTACTGTGGCTCTTTTGTTCACATTTGCGCTGTTTTGCTTAAGACGTATCATGTCACCTTCGGAGTTTATCGAATATGCGGTTCAGGGAATAGCGGATTCAACGCTTCCCGTCATCATGTATCTTATGACGATATTCTTTTCATCGATGCTCGATACGCTTAAGCTCGATACTTACTTTGAACTGGCGATAGATGAATTCGATCACTTACTGTTCCTGCTTCCTGCTGCCGTCTTCTTATTTTGCATGCTTCTTACCACGGCGCTCGGTTCATCATGGGCCATGTACGCAATCGCTTTTCCGATAGTTTATTCACTTGTAAAGAACTTCGGAATAGATTCGACAACTGTTTTGGCGCTCTTTATCGGTGCTATTGCAGGCGCCGGTATCGCAGGCGAGAAGAACTGTGCGTTCACCTTTGAAGCCCTGAACGTCGGCACCACGGTCGGTATTGCTCCGGAAGTGGCCAAGAGGCTTCGTCTTTTCTACAGCACGATAGTTTCGCTCATCGCATTTGTACTTTATCTTATAGCGGGAATCATATGTTTTGGATAAATAAAAAAGAAAAAGCAGCTAAGCGCTGCTTTTTCTTTTTGCAAAGATACCCCGTTGTATCATTTCTCAAGCAATTTAATGGGCTTTGCGCTGTATACGAATACTACCGCGTCAAATGCCTTTTGCGCATCTACCGTTATTCTCGAAGATGCCGTTGAAACGCGCATGATGATCGAATAGCTCTCACCCAAGGTTCCCATCTTAAGATGCGATAGTTCACCGTTAAGAGGGTCGCTTCCGTCTATATCGGAAAACTGTAAAATATATCTTTTATTGTCATAATTGTTTGCCTCTTTTGCCAGAGGATCGTTCGACTTGAATTTATGATCAGCGCGGCCGCTTTTACCGGGCATGTTGCAGTCTGTCTTATAGTAATCCGAGCTGATAACAAAGTAATCGTCGCCGAATACCTCTTTGATATCTCCGCCCATGTTTGAAGGATAGAATGAGCTCTGAGGCACTTTTGCTATATGGCCGCAATGACCGGTGATAAAGATTGCATTTCTCGCATTACCGCCACGCATCTTTTCAAGATTGCTTATCCATTCCACATTTTCGGCCATGAATTTATCTCTGGTCGTAAAGCTTGCGATTCCGTTATTGCTGCTGTAAACTTCCGAAAGGTTAATGGCCTGCTCGAGAACCACTGCAGCATGAACAAAGATCTCCGCCTCAATCTCATCGGCTCCGGCACTTAAATATCCGCTCCTTGCGTCTTCTGCAGCTTCTTTGTAATCTGCTGCCATCTTCTTTCTCTCATCAAAAGATAAAGAGTCGTCTTCGAATATCCTTGCAAGATCCTTTGTTTCAGGAGCACCGGCAAAAGCGTATGTACTTGCAAAATCATCTATATATGCGATCAAAGCTTCATAGTTTTGCATGTCAAAACCGTAGAAATGGAGCTTGTCGGCATCTGAAGCCTTTGCGTTATAATCTTTCATCCACTCAAGAAGTTCTTTGGAAGTTTCGGTCTTGTAAATTCTGAAACACAATGCTTCCACAGCTTCATCAATCGTGGTCTCGCCGCCGTTTATATAGTCATCCACAATAAGATAATCTCCGAAGGGACCTTCAAGCGCAAATGCTCTGACCTTATCCTGCTCAACCAGATTCCTGAATATCTCGGTCTTTAGTTCCTGAAAATCTGCATTTCCGTGTGTAGCCTCACCAAATCCGATGATCTTCACATTGTCAGGGATTGTAAGCTCGCTCACTTCTTTTGCATATTTTTCCGTAAGACCATTCCCATTCGCGCTGCCACATCCGCAAAGCAAAGAGCATGCCGTGACTGTGGCCATAAAAAGCGCTGTCAAACCTTTTGTACTATTCTTTCTCATTTTTGTTTCTCCTGTTCTTTCGTTAACTTCATAATAAATATCATGAAAGTCTTTTTCCATCGATGTAACTTACGTATTTCTTACAAATTTGTAACATTTCCCATAACCAAGAAACTACGTGCACATCGCTTTACAATGTGATGTTACATCGCGTGAGTCAAGAAAGCGGACAAGAAATAGTCAAGATTTGGTCAAGAAGCAATACTGCGAAAAGGGTAAGGGGATTTAGGGGCTTTGACGAAAAACGTAGTGCCCAAAAAGCTTTTTTCTGATTTAACACTACATATGGCCAAAATAGAAGAAAGAGAGGGTTCGCTTAAAATGCTCTAAACTTTTCCTAAAATTCGCCGATATATTTGATAAGCGAAACTATCGAAACGGATTTCGAGTCGTTACTCAAGGATGAGGTGCTTATGAACACATTGACGAATGTTTTTTCGAACATTACCAAGGCACCGGATTATTCTTCCGGTGCCTATTCTTCTTATAAGGCAAGGCTGGACAGCCTCCATGAGGCACGAAGAAAAATGTCCGAAGACAGACAGCAGCAGTTAAAAAATGAGCTTGATACCAAGAAGACCTTCACCGGTCAGAGTGCGGAGAGCTTATTCAACAAAAACTATGCCGATGCCTTAAGGGCCCAAAGAAACAAGTCCAAGAACACTTCTCTTAACAAAAAGAAGATAAAGTATCGTTTTAAGAGCATCTCATCAAAGATCATATCAAGCAAAACCTCCGCCTCGGCAAAACAGGTCGTTTCCATGGCGAAACGGGAAGTTATGCGGCTTAAAAAGGAAAAGCAAAAAGGCGGATACGATGCCGAAGAGATCGAAGCAGCGATCGCTCATGCGAAAGCCATGGAGATAGTCGCCAAAAAGAAAGCCAGACACCTCGAGCAGGAGGAGATGGCTAAAGCAGCAAACGGTATTTTCGAGAACAATCCCGCGCTTACAAAAGCAAATGAAGAAAGGGATGAAGAACAATCCGTCGAAAATACCGACGAGACTGCACTTGATGAAATTGATGAAGAAGCGGTCGAATACGAAGAGATTCCGGAAGAATATGCCGAAGATGAAATGCTTTCGGCAGAGGATATTCAGATCGAAATGCTGGCACCGCTGATACAGGAAATGGGCGAAGAACTTGCCGAGCTTGAAAGCGACCTCATGGAAGAAATGGGGCTTGATGAGCTATCGGAAGAGTTCTTAAACGTAAGCGACATGGATGCGTCTGATCTTAAAGAGCTTAAGATGAAGCATCGATTAAAAGAACAAAAAGAGATAGCAGAAGCGGACGCGGCTTATCTTAAAGCGGTATTTGAACAGATGGCCAAAGAAAAAGCGTCGGGAAGCGTATCTTTCTCGCCGGGGGTTTCCGGATCGCCCGAGGCGGGCGTGGCAGTTCAGGGAGCGGTAGCGGTTTCTTCGGCCCCTGCTGCAATTTCCTTAGCGGGAGCCTCTGCGGAAGCGCCATCATTTGATGCATTTGCATAAAAAGAACAAATACTCGTAAAATTGCATAAAAGCCAATGATATAAATTGTGCAAAACAGACAAAATTCTCTCTAAGTGGGGGAATTTTGTTTTTTAATACTTAAAATTTGGCGTAAAACAGAGCGATTTAAGCATTTGACCATTGACAGAATAAAGAATTGCGAAATATAATACGTTATCGGAACAGAAATGTTTCGTACATATTAATAAAAGTGATCCATTAAAAGCGACGACGAAGACAGTACCTTAAAGAGGAAAGGCAAAGCGAATCGGGGACGGTGTAAGCCCGATGCGAGTAATCTTAAAGGGAAGATCACTTCCGAGCTTCGGCCTGAATCAAGTAGGCGCCGACGGAGTCCCACCGTTAATAGGGAGGCGTATGAACCGAAAGGGAGTACTCTTAAAAAGGTGGTTGCAAGGCGTATAACGGACTTGTCCTTTTTAGGGATGAGTCCTTTTCTTTTATTTTTCAGGAGGTAAAACATGTACAAGCAGGTACCCACAAACTTGAATTTCGTAGACCGCGAAAAAGAAACACTTAAGTTCTGGAACGAAAACAAGATTTTCGAAAAGAGCATGGAAAACCGTGAAGGTTGTCCCACATACACTTTCTATGACGGACCCCCGACCGCAAACGGAAAGCCTCACATCGGCCATGTTCTCACACGTGTAATAAAGGATATGATCCCCAGATACCGCACCATGAAAGGTTACATGGTTCCCAGAAAAGCAGGCTGGGATACTCACGGACTTCCCGTAGAGCTTGAAGTTGAAAAACTTCTCGGCATCGACGGAAAAGAGCAGATCGAAGAATACGGTCTCGATCCCTTCATCCGGAAGTGTAAAGAGTCTGTTTGGAAATATAAAGGTATGTGGGAGGATTTCTCAGGTACTGTAGGTTTCTGGGCCGACATGGATGAGCCTTACGTAACTTATCATGACGACTACATCGAGTCCGAGTGGTGGGCTTTAAAGGAGATCTGGGATAAGGAACTTTTGTACAAAGGCTTTAAGATCGTTCCTTATTGTCCTCGTTGCGGTACCCCGCTTTCATCTCATGAGGTTGCTCAGGGTTATAAGACACTTAAAGAACGTACCGCAGTAGTACGTTTCAAGATCGTGGGCGAAGACGCTTATTTCCTTGCATGGACGACAACACCCTGGACCCTTGCTTCCAACATCGCTCTTTGCGTAAACCCCGAAGAGACTTACGCACGTGTTAAAGCAGCGGACGGATTTACTTACATCATGGCTGAGGCTCTTCTTGACAGCGTTCTTGGTTCCATCGAAAGAGAAGAAGGCACTCCTGCTTACGAAGTGCTTGAAACATACAAGGGCAAGGACCTTGAATACAAGGAATACGAGCCTTTATATCAGTGCGCAAAGGATGCTGCCGACAAGCAGCACAAGAAAGCGTTCTTCGTATACTGTGACGACTATGTAACAATGTCAGACGGTACCGGTATCGTTCATATCGCTCCCGCTTTCGGTGAAGACGATGCCAGGGTAGGAAGAAAATACGACGCTCCCTTCGTACAGATGGTAGATGAGCACGGTGTCATGAAAGACGAGACACCTTTTGCAGGCATGCGTTGCAAACCTACCAAGCACGAGATCGACAACGGAGCGATAAACTGTGATCCCGAGGTGTTAAAAGAACTCGATGCGAGAGGAATCCTTTTCTCGGCTCCCAAGGTAGAGCACGACTATCCTCACTGCTGGAGATGCTCGACGCCACTTCTTTACTATGCAAGAGAGTCCTGGTTCATCAAGATGACCGCCGTAAGAGACGACCTTGTAAGAAACAACAAGACCGTAAACTGGATCCCCGCCACCATCGGTGAAGGACGTTTCGGTAACTGGCTTGAGAACATCCAGGACTGGGGTATCTCAAGAAACCGTTACTGGGGAACTCCTCTTAACATCTGGGAATGTGCTGAGTGCGGCCATCAGGAAGCAATCGGCTCACGTAAGCAGCTGGAAGAACTATCGGGCAATCCCGCAGCACAGACAGTAGAACTTCACAGACCTTATATAGATGAGATTGTTTGCACATGTCCCAAGTGTGGCAAACCCATGAAACGTGTACCGGAAGTTATCGACTGCTGGTTCGATTCGGGCGCGATGCCTTTTGCACAGCATCACTATCCTTTCGAGAACAAGGAACTCTTTGAAAAACAGTTCCCCGCACAGTTCATCTCCGAAGCAGTAGACCAGACACGTGGCTGGTTCTATTCCCTCATGGCTGAAGGAACGCTTCTTTTTAACAAATCTCCTTATGAGAACGTTATCGTACTCGGCCTCGTGCTCGATGAGAACGGCGAGAAGATGAGTAAGTCAAAGGGCAATGCCGTAGATCCTTTCGATGCTCTGGCAAAATACGGCGCAGATGCCATCAGATGGTATTTCTACACCAACTCCGCTCCCTGGCTTCCCAACAGATTTGCAGGCGATACGGTCCTTGAGGGACAAAGAAAATTCATGGGAACACTTTGGAACACTTATGCGTTCTTTGTTCTTTATGCAAACATTGATAATTTCGACGCTTCGAAATATACCCTTGATTACGACAAACTTCCCGTAATGGACAAGTGGCTTCTTTCCAAGATGAACACTATGGTTAAGGACG
>CAMPBP010000031.1 GCA_946639085.1 uncultured Lachnospiraceae bacterium | reverse complement strand
ACCAATATAGAATACTGCTTTACCGTTGTTTACAAGCTCTCTTATCTCATCTTCATCGGTAAGCTGAGCAAGTAATCCTCTTCTTTTAAGTTCTTCAAAAATTCCTGCCATTTTGTTTTCCTCCTGTTCTGTTCTGTTTTTGCTTTCTTTTGATGCGAAAAAAGAAAACGAAAAATAAAAAAGTCCTTCGCAATTAATCTGCGAAGGACGAATAAATCGTGTTACCACCTTACATTCACCGTATGCTCACACACACAGCCTCAACGGGTACGCATCATACCCTGACAGGATAACGGTCGTCTGCCGTTGCAGCCTACTTGATTCGGTGCACAGCTCCGAGATGTATTCCCTTTTTAACAATTGACTGTGCCTCTCACCTGCCGGCAACTCTCTGTTGTGTTGTTAAAAGGTACTTGTTCTCTTCATTGCCTTTAACTTGGTATCATTATAACAAGTTAATCATTATTGTCAATCAATAAATTTAAAAGTCCGGAACATTCCAGCTTAACCGTATGGAAATCAAACATCTCATAAGCCTGGATAAGCTTCGTTAAACGCTCGTTTATATCTTTACCGTAGTTTTTACCCTTAACTTCTTCGATAAAGACATCGCACTGCTTAAGATCCATCTTGTCGACGTTTTCTTTAAACCCTTTTAAAAGATCCAAAGAAAGCTTTATTTCTTCTTTACCCGAGAATATGGGAACGTTTTCATCTTTGAGATAGTTAAATTTTCCTTTTTCCACAAGATAATTCTTAACGTCTTCCAGAATCTTTATAAATGAGTTTGAGTATTCTTCGTAACGCTCGTTAATATACTCAATATTGCCTTCTTTTCCTGCAGCTTCAAGCTCTTTGAACATTAACGAAACCGTATCTGCACCTATGCTTGCGCTCGAAGATTTGATACCGTGAACATCCGTGGTAAATGCGGAAATTTCGCCCGCTTTTAAAAGTCCCGGAAGTTCGGCGACCTTTCTTACACCTTCCGAATAATATGTATTGAGTATCGCGCAATAAGAATCTTCGTTATGAGCGATATTGGCAAGACCTTTGTTTATATTGAGTTCATTTTTCTTTTCAGTAAGGTTAATTCCGTCGTTGGACGGGTTATTGTTCTTTATAACCTTAAACACACCGTTTGGAAGAAAACTTATGAGCAGATTGGTCAAATACTTGGGCTTTATGGGCTTGGCAAGATATTCCGAGAAACCTTCCGCCATTATCTTTTCCTGAACGTTTCCTCCCGATTCAGCGGTAAGGGCAATGACCGGCACGTTTTTCATGTTCTCGTTATTCGATTCTCTTATCTTTATAAGAGTATCGAGACCGCTCATCTCAGGCATAACCATATCCATGAACACAAGATCGTAATGGGTCACAGCCATCTTTTCAAGACACTCCGCTCCGGATTTTGCCACGTCTATATCGATCTTATATTGCTTGAAAATACCTATGGCAACTTTGATATTTACGCCGTTGTCATCAACCACAAGAATCTTGGCCTTGCTTCCGTCGTAGGAAGAAATGTTTAACTTAAGACTGTAATCATCGGCATCCCACTTGTTGTTGAGTATCTCTGCAACGCTTAGACAGGAAACGGGATGTCTTATAATACGGCACTTGTCATACTCACCGTAACAGCGTTTCGGATCGCATATCACATAAGTCTTTTTGTCAACTTTGTATAAAGAAAGAATTGACGCAACCGCCGAATACATCTCTTCGGGGACAAAAATATAATCGTATTCCCTGTTATGAATCTCAGCATCGAATTTAAAGAGGGAATTTACATACTCCGGTCTTACCTCGAAACCTTCCATAATGTTCTTCCAAACTCCCAGTTCCCGGTTATCGGAAATATATATAAGAACTTTCTTTGTATCGTTATTGTCAAGAGTGATCATGGGACTTTGATCGACTATATCGCACACAAAATCAAACTTAACCTCAAGACCTACGCCTTCAATACTGAGTATCTCAAGTTCTCCGCCCATGAGTTTTAACAACTCTCTGCAAACGGAATACTTTAAACCTATACCTTTAAGGTTGGAGTTTTGTCTGGAATCGTATGTATCGTAAGCACCGAATACCGCATGAAGATCCGCTTCCGCAAGACCCATACCGGTATCGGATATCTTGCATTCAAGTTTAACCTTCCTGTCATCATCGATCTTTTTGGCTTTAACTTCCATCATGATCCTGCCGTTTTCGGTAAGGGCAATGGAAACAAACAGTATTCTTGAGAATATCTGTCTTATATGAAGTTCATCCCCAAGTATGATCTTGGGAATATTATGATCGATCTTGATCCTCATCTTAAGCTTCTTATCGGAGATCATTACCGAAACGGTATCGATCATGGTCTTTAACATCTTGGAGATGTTAAATGGCGCGTTGACAAGATTTAACTTACCGGCATCAAGTTTTGAATACATTAAAACATCATCGATGATATCCAAAAGATCGTAAGCGGAATCCTTAATTATCATGACTTCCTGCTTTGTGACTTCATCCATCTCATCTTTAAGCATAAGCTCGGAAAGACCGATAATGGCATTCATGGGAGTTCTTATCTCATGAGACATGTTGGCTAAGAACCTGGCCTTGGCTTCACCCGCTCTTCTTTCATAATCTCTGCTTTGATCGATTTCTTTCTTTTCACGATTAAGGTTTATCTCCTGATAAACGATAACTATCGCAAACGTAAGTGCCGTTGATATAAAAGCAAAAAGAACACCGAAGGTAAACTGTTTTGGAGGGATCGAATACTTAATGGCGCCGTTCCACGAAAATTGTTTTATGAAGAAATAGATATCAACATAAACAACAAGAATAAGTATCCATATATGTTTCCTTACCTCGATCATAAAAAAGATCATTACTATTGCTGCGGCGAACCATATGGGAGAACCCGAATTTGAAGATGAACCGTAAAGAATATATACGGGAACAAGAACGCAGTTAACAAAAAGCGCAAGAAAGATCGAAAGGGTTTTGTAATCACGTCCTCTTTTGAAACAGCAATATAAACCGACGGATATCACCAGTGTCGCAAATGTTATTGATATGACCTGACGCGGAACATCTTTTATGAATGCTGTTATAAGTGAAGAAAGAAAAGACAGGGCGATCACAATTTGAAGCACCAAAACAAAGGCATCTTTTTGGATGTCGTAATAATGCCTGTTCTGTTTTTTCGGCCTTAAATAATTCATACGTTGTCCACTTTAATTTTGATCTTGTCTGCGGGTAACAGTTTTATAAATGTCTTTTCCAATTGATCAACATTGATAGGCTTTGGCAGGTAATCGTCGAAACCGGCTTTAATAAACATCTCTTTTGCACCGCTGACTACGTTTGCCGTAAGTGCCACTACCGGAAGGTCCGGATTTTTGATGTCTTTGGAACTTCGTATCTTTTTTAATGTGTCGATACCGTCCATATCGGGCATCATGTAATCCAAGAATACGATATCGATATTTTCCTGTTTAAGACATATGAGACCTTCCCTTCCCGAAGCTGCGGTAAGTATATTGGAACCGTATCTTTGTATCATTTCTTTGGCAACGCCCAGATTAACGAGGTTGTCATCGATTACAAGTACGGTAACTTCAGGCATCTCAAAGGAGCCTTGGAAGGATTTTCTTCTTACCGCATAGTTCGATGTTCTGTTTAGAAGATCCGCCATGTTAAGGCAAGATAACGGAGTCGTCAGAACATATTCGAAAGGTTCTCCCGAATAGGAATAATTACATGCTGAAATAACAACTATCTTCTTAAAATCAATCTTTCCGGCATACAGTCTTTCCTTGATCTTTTCATAAGTTGCGGATCCGAGCATATAAAAATCAAAGGAATCGTCCGAAACTTTATCGATAAACTCATCCGCTTTTAATGCACTTACAAAATTCACGTTCATCGAGACCAGAATGTCTTTTAAAGCCTTACTTTCTAAGCCGTTCTCAAGATAATACAAAACCTTCATGTTCATATCATTGACGGTTCCGCAAAATCTGTCGTCGCCTTTATGGAATTTCTGAGTCGTTTCAAAATGGAATGCCGAGCCTTCGCCAAACACACTGTCAGCCCACAGTTTACCGCCCATTGCGTTGCTTATCTTTCTGCAATATGCAAGCCCGAGACCGTTTCCTTCAAATGACCTGTCGGTTTCAACCGCTCCCGATCTGTGTCGTGCTTCAAATATGAGTTCAAGATTTTCGGGTTTGATACCTATACCTGTGTCAAGAACACGTATTTTAAGATTTAATGTATCTTCGGACAAAACATCAAAATCCACGTCAAATGTTATGGAGCCTTCTTTTGTGTATTTGATCGCATTGGAAAGCAGATTAACGAAAATCTGTCTGATCTTATTCGCGTCACCTATAAGTATTTTTTTAAGACCCGGATTGACATTAACGTAGAAAGAAACGTTTGAATCAAGCAGTCTGACACTCATAAGATTGATGACATCGTTTAAAAGCGCTGAAATATCATACTCTTCTTCATTAATGACAACATCGTCAAGATTCATTCTTGAAAAGTCCAAAAGATCCGATGTTATTGATAAAAGAGCATGACTGGAATTGGATATGTTAGACGCCATTTCTTTTATGTGCGGAGAAACATCACTGTCAAGCAGGATGTCTGTGGTGCCGATAATGGCGTTGAGAGGAGTAATTATCTCGTGAGAAATGTTAACAAGGAACATATCTTTGGCAAAACTAACCTGCTCTGCCTTTAAACTGGCATTTTTACGTTCCTTTATCTCATAAAACAAAAGATTGTTTCTGAAGCTGATGACCGTACCGCATATCATGCCGGTAGCCAGAATCGCAAATCCGACCCTTATATAATCGGAATTGGAGGGTTCAAGATAATAAAGATCGTAAGGTTTTCTGAGATAAAACGCATAGACAATGCTGGAAATATCAATGATCAATAAAAATACGGTATAAAGGATCCTGCGATGTTTTTTGTACATAACAAGGCCGAAGGTTATACCAATAATAAAGTAAACGGGAATTTCAACGAAATTTTTTTGAGAAAAAATTAAAGCGATGGGAAAAGCAAAGTAATTGCATGTGATAAGAAGAATATTGGTAAAGCACTTCTTGTCGGGGTATTTTCTTTTTAAAACAAACAGAGAAAGACATAAAACGGAAATAACAAGGCATATGACTATAACGAATCTTTCGACTCTCAGTATCATTCCCACAAGCGCAAAAAGAAGGCTGAAAGAACTGCTTAATATGGACACAAGGTAAAACAGTCTAACAGATTCGGGAATTTCATCATTCAAAAAATACTTCTCGAAAAATTCCTTCAATTGTGCGCTTTGACCTCTTAATCAAAATTCAGCTTTTCAATTTCACGTTCACAGGCCACAAATTCATCGACGAGTTCAGGATCCAGCATGGTAAACTTCAAAAACTTAAGTTTCATGATCGCTTCCGAATGGGACAAAACCTTGCCGTCAACTTCATTGTTCCTGAAATTGTCGTACATGTTCACGATCGCCAGTATTCTGGCTTCAAGGGGGATCTTTTCACCCGCAAGTTTGTCGGGATATCCCGATCCGTCCCAGTTCTCATGATGGTATTTGCACATATTGAGTGCATAGGTCATAAAATTCGAAGAACCGGATGAAAGCTGCGTTATCTCCGAAATGATATCGGCACCCAGAGAGGTATGGTTTTGAAGAGTTCCGACTTCAAAGGGTTTAAGTTTTGTATAAGAATCTTCTTTCAACTGAAGAAATCTGTCTTTGATACATATTTTGCCAAGATCGTGAATTTTTGAAGCAAAACAGATAGTTGCACAGTTTTCGGATGTGAATTCAACTTTTTCTTTGTGCCTTAAATGAGTAAGATATACGTTCATGTATTTCTCGACTCTTATTGCATGTTCGGAAAATTCATGACTTCTCTTGCCCAGTACATCGACAAACATCTGAACAATGGAATATTGAAGTTCGGCAAGACGCTTAACTTTCTCCTGGATTGACAATTGAAGATTCTGATTATATTCATCAAGCTTTTTCTTTTGATTTATAAGCTGAATCTGAATATCGACACGCTTTCTTAAAAGATTCGCGGTATAAGGTTTTTTGATATAATCAGCGGCACCGAGATTATAGCTTTCAAGCTCCGTAATGTCATCGTCCTGGGCTGTCAGAAAGATAATGGGAATATCGGCGAGCTTTTCTTTGTTTTTCATCTCGGAAATAACCTGAAAGCCGTTAACGTTCGGCATATCGATATCAAGAAGAACCAAAACGGGAAGTTCGGGCATGTCGTTAAGACATTCGAGCGCAGAAATACCCGAAGAAACCGGGATCACCTCATACACGTCTTCCAAGGTTTTACGTGCCATAATGAGATTCGCCATATTGTCGTCAACGATCATCACCTTTTCCATAAGAATCTCCTCGTTTTGCAATAAGAATACGTTTAATTCTACAGGAAAACAAATAACGTTTTGTTAGATACTTTAAGTATATGATAAATACACAAAAAAGCGAGTACTTTTTCTGTAAAATACTCGCTCATTTTTATTAATATACAGTATTATCTTGTCATTAATTTGACCATGGCTTCGTTTAAACCTTCAATGGTCAGTTTGTACATCGGAAAGATCTCTTTTATCCTCGTCTCCGCTTCTCTCCAGGGAGCTTTGCCCGGAGCCATTTTGGGATTGAGCCAAACGACCTTTTTGTAATGCTGTTTTAACAGTAAAAGCCATTGCTCTCCGCTGAGTCCTCCGTTGGGACCTCTGTAGTTTCCCGAGTCCGAATACAGCTCTTCCGGAGCCATTGCCGCATCTCCCACAACGATAACTTTATAATCGCTGTCAAGATTCCTGAACATCCACTCGGTATCTATCCACTCGCCGTTCTCACATTCCGGTGTTTTGTAAAGCTTTGAATAAATGCAATTATGGAAATAGTATGTTTTAACGTCTTTGTAGTGATTCGACTTGTGTATGGCCTGAAAAAGCTCGTTAAGAAGATTCGAAAACGGGATCATCGTTCCGCCCGAATCCATCAAAAGCAAAAGCTTGACCGCATTCTTGCGAGGCTTTTCCATCTCAATCTTCAAATATCCGCCGTTTTTGCAGGTAGAATCGATGGTTCCGTTAATATCAAGCTCGGTCTTCGGAATATCAAGTTTGGAAGAAAACTGACGAAGCTTTCTGAACGCCAGCTGAAACTGTCTGTTATCAAGCATTCTGTCGTCACGGAAATCTCTGTACTTTCTGGCTCCCACGACACTGAAAGCCGACTGATAACCGGTCTTTCCGCCGACTCTGACTCCGCCGACGTTTCCGCCCATGTTACCGAAGCTCGTCTTTCCCATCGTTCCTATCCAATAACTTCCTCCGTTATGTTCGGAATCCTGGTCTTTGAGGCGTTCTTTGAATTTCTGTTCAACATCATCACGATTGATCTGGAGTTCTTCCTGTTGATTAAGCCAAAACTTTTCTTCATCGAAGATACGCTCCATCTCTTCGGACTTATCAAGCCAGCGAAGCATGGTATCCGTTATCTGATTCTCGGTTTTTATCCCTTTGAAGCACTCTTCGAAAGCCATGTCAAACTTGTCATAATCCGTTTCGTTTTTGACTAAGATCGCTCTGGCCGTATAATAAAATCCCGTAAGGGAAGAATTATTCAGATTGACGCTCAAAGCCTTCATAAGATTGAGCCATTCCGTAAGAGAAACGTCCAATCCTTTGGCCTTTAACGTATAAAAGAATGTTGTGAACAATTATTCTACCCTTTTTCTCAAAACTTCAAGGTCTTCGTCTTTCTTTATCAAAACACCCACAAAAGGAAGCTCTCTTCTTATGACTTCGGGATCGATACCGCCTATCATCAAAGCATTGAGCCAGTCGATAAGTTCACTGGTAGCAGGCTTTTTGCGAAGCTGTGAATAGGTTCTTATCTCATAGAATGTATCCATGGCATTCTTTAACAGATTTTCCTCGATATTGGGAATGTGAGTCTTAACGATCTCTTCCATAAGTTCTCTGTCAGGGAAATCGATATAATGGAAAATACATCTTCTGAGGAATGCATCCGGAAGTTCTTTTTCGGCATTTGAAGTAATGATAACTATGGGACGAACCTTGGCCTTAACGGTCCTCTTTGTCTCATAGATGTAGAACTCCATCTGATCGAGCTCCCAAAGAAGATCGTTGGGGAACTCAAGATCCGCTTTGTCGATCTCATCGATAAGAAGAACAACCTGTTCCTCACTTTCAAAAGCTTCACCGAGTTTTCCCAGTTTAATATAGTTGGCGATATCGTCTACGCCTTCGTTACCGAACTGGGAATCGTAAAGTCTTTGAATGGTATCGTAAGTATAAAGGCCTTCCTGTGCCTTTGTGGTTGATTTGATGTTCCATACGATAAGCTTTTTGCCCAAAGATTCGCTTACAGCCTTTGCAAGCATCGTTTTACCCGTGCCGGGCTCGCCTTTAATAAGCAAAGGCTTCTCAAGCTGCATTGCAATGTTTACGGACATCATAAGTTCTTCTGATGCGATATATTGTTCTGTGGAATTAAAATTATCAGCCAATGTTGTCTCCCGTCTCCATTTTCTTGTCCCTTAACATAAGCGCCTTTAATGCATCTTTTGCGGGAACGTTATCAAACAGTATCTTGTTAACCTCTTCAATGATGGGAAGCTCCACATCATATTTCTTTGCTAGTCCCATGGCGGCTTTGGCACTGTAAACACCTTCAACCACCATCTTCACTTCGTCCATGGCTTCTTTCATCGTCTTGCCCTGACCGATGAGAATACCGGCTCTGCGGTTTCTTGAATGCATTGAAGCACATGTAACTATAAGATCGCCTATACCTGTAAGACCGGCAAAGGTCTCAAATTTACCGCCCATCTTTATTCCGAGTCTTCCGATCTCGGTAATACCTCTTGTAATAAGAGCCGCCTTAGTGTTATCTCCGTATCCCAAACCGTCGGCTATGCCTGCGGCAAGAGCAACAACGTTTTTAAGTGCGGCACCGATCTCCATACCCAGCATATCGGTGGATGTGTAAACTCTGAAAGTCTCACACATAAATATGTTTTGAATAAATTCGGCCGTCTTGATATCCTCACTGCCAACAACGATTGTCGTGGGAAGACCGCGCCCTACTTCTTCGGCATGTGAAGGTCCGCACATAACGGCTACCTTACACTGAGGAATCTCTTCTTTGATCACTTCCGAAAGTCTCATAAGTGTTTCTTCTTCAAGACCTTTGGCAACATTTACGATTATCTGACCATCCTTAACGAACTTGCTCATGTTTGCGGAAGTCTTTCTTACGAAAGGTGAAGGAACTGCCAAAACAAGAACTTCGTTATCCTTAACCGTCGATTCAAGATCAGTCGTAAA
>CAMPBP010000030.1 GCA_946639085.1 uncultured Lachnospiraceae bacterium | reverse complement strand
CGTCATTGACGATTATGCCCATCATCCCACCGAGATAAACGCTACTTTGGAGGCTGCAAAGAAGGTTGACCACAGAGAGCTGTGGTGCGTTTTCCAGCCTCATACGTATACGCGTACAAAGGCATTCCTGAAAGAATTTGCAAGCGTTCTGTCAAAGGCCGATCATGTGGTGCTTGCAGATGTTTATCCCGCCAGAGAAAAGGATATTTACGGATGCAATTCCCAAAACCTTTACGAAGAGATAAAAAAGTTGGGAACCGACTGTAATTATTTCCATTCTTTTGATGAGATTTTGGACTATTTGTACAAAAATTGTATCAACGGGGATTTGTTGATAACCGTCGGTGCCGGAGATGTAGTTAAAATCGCGGACCGCATCGTTTCAAAATAGTTTTCCACATTGTCCACATTTTTTAAGGATATTATGTAACTTGAAAAATGTGGATATTTTTTTGCCGCTTTTTCCAGTGTTTTGGGTAAACCGAGATTTTTATCCACATTATCCACAATTTTTCCGTCCGGGTCCGAATCGCCCAAACCCTTGATTTTACTGGTTTTTTTCGGCACTTTTTCCATTTGATTTTTCATAAATATTTGCTAAAATTCCGTTTGACTGAACAATACTTAAGGGCGAGTGTAACAGGAATGGATTTATATGTAACCAGCGAGGATAAAGCTGAGGCTACCGTCGTTTCGAATCTTTTTATCGACAAGTATTTAAAAGATGCCAACGATGCGCAGATCAAGGTTTATCTTTATTTATTGAGAATGATGAGTGCGGGGCTTTCCACCGACATTTCAAAGATGGCCGACCTTTTCAACTATACCGAAAGAGACATCGTCAGATCTTTGGAATATTGGAAGAAGTGTGGGCTTTTGGAACTTGATTACGACAGTTTCGGGCTTATTTCGGGTGTTAAATTTTTGGAGATGGGTAAAACAAAGAAAGCCGCCAAGGCTGAGCCCGTTAACGACGCATTTATCGGTGAACCTGCGTCCAATGTGACTTTAAAAGTCGTTCCCGACGAAGAACCCGTCGTTAAGATCCGTGAAAACGTAACTTATACTCTCGAGCAGTTAAAGGCATTCAAAGAATCCGGTGAGACCGCTCAGATAGTATTTGTTGCCGAGCAGTATCTTAAACGTACTCTCTCATCCGCTGACATCCAGGCTTTGTATTTTATCTACGACGAGCTTAAGTTCACTTGCGAGATGACCGACTATCTTTTGCAGTATTGCCTCGATAAGGGCAAGGACAGCTTTTCTTACATAAAGAAAGTCGCCATCAACTGGGCTCAGGCAGGGATCACCACTCCAAAGCAGGCCAAGGCTTTATCGACCACCAAGTACGAGAAGTATGTTTATACCATACTCAAAGCACTGGGCAAATCGAACATCCCTCAGGCTCCGGAAGTAGACATGGTCAACAAATGGTACAAGGAGTACGGCTTCGATATCGAAGTGATATTGGAAGCCTGCAACAGAACCGTTATGGCCACCGATTCTCACAGACTCGAATATTGCGATAAGATACTTTCCTCATGGAAGAAAGAAAACGTTCACCACATGAGCGATATCGCAAAAGCCGACGAGAAGTTCAAGCAAAACCGTGCAAAAACCTCAAACAACGAGAAGTCAAACGGTACATTCGGGCAGTTTGCAAAGACCGACTACGATTTCGATTCACTTGAAAAGATCTTAAGCGGTCAATAAAGCGTAAGAGGTTTCTTTGTACCTTAGTAATTAACCAAGTTTCGCGGGGTCACTATGGGATTAACCAACACACAGTACGATTCAATCATAAGAAAATACGGCGAAACTCAAATGAACAACAGACGTATTCTTGACGAAAGAAAAGAATATGTCTATTCTCATGTTGAGGGATTTAAAGAGCTCGAAGATTCCGTTATAACGGTTTCTTTGGATTACGCCAAGAAAAAGCTCTCCGGTGATGAAAGCCCCATCGAGGAACTACATGCTTTGCTTGAAGATCTTAAGGAAATGAAGGCTCACCTTTTAAAGGGTGTGGGACTTCCCGAAGATTACCTCGATCCGATCTACACTTGCAAGGATTGCAAAGATACCGGTTATATCGGCAACACAAAATGCCACTGTTTTGTAAGACAGATAATCGAGCTTCTTTACGACAGTTCAAACATGCGCTCTTTCATCGAAGAGAACAATTTTTCAAAACTGTCTTATGATTTTTACAAAGGCGAAGGGCTGACGCTCTTTAAAAACGCCGTTGACAGATGCAAGCGCCTCATCGACGATTTTGAGAACGAAAAGGGCAACATCTTACTCTACGGAACGGTAGGAACAGGCAAATCGTTCCTGTCGGGATGTGTGGCGGGTGAGCTTATCGAAAAGGGTTATTCATGTGTATATTACAGCAGCATCTCACTTTTCGAGACCATCGCAAAAGAGACTTTTCATTCATCTTCTGCCACCAAAGACGAACTTTACAATCTTTATGATTGCTTATATAATTGTGACTTGCTTATCATAGACGACCTTGGAACGGAGACGGTTAACTCCTTTGTTGCTTCGTCGTTGTTCGCTTTGATAAACGAACGACATTTAAGGAAAAAGTCTACGATAATATCCACGAATCTTTCTTTGGAACAGATACGTGACATTTATTCAGACCGTGTTTTCTCGCGAATAGCCAACAGCTACAGTTTGCTTAAGCTTGTCGCGGATGACATCCGTATACAGAAGAAACAGTTGAATATCAGAAAGTGAGGTTAACTTTTCATGGCATCTCGTGAAGAGAAAAGAAACCTGGAAACCATTCCCGTGGGCTCACTCGGAATCATTCCTCTTGAAGGCTGCAAGGAAATGGGTGCCAAAATTGACAGTTATCTTGTTAAATGGCGTGAAGAACGTGAAAACGAGCACAAGGAAAGCCTTGCGTTTTCGGGTTACATGCGCCCCTCTTACATTCTTAAAGCCAAGGTTCCGCGTTTCGGTTCGGGTGAAGCGAAAGGCCTCATTCTTGAATCGGTCAGAGGTACCGATCTTTACCTTTTGGTAGACGTTTGTAACTATGCGCTTACCTATTCGATGGGTGGATTTGAAAATCATATGTCACCCGACGATCACTATCAGGATCTGAAAAGAATCATAGCGGCTGTGGGCGGTAAAGCACGCAGAATTACCGTTATCATGCCTTTCTTATACGAAAGCAGACAGCACAAGAGAACTTCGAGAGAATCCCTCGACTGTGCTATGGCTCTTCAGGAGCTTACCGCTATGGGTGTCGACAACATCATCACATTCGATGCTCACGACCCCAGAGTACAAAACGCTATACCGCTTCACGGATTTGAAACGGTTCAGCCCGCTTACCAATTCATCAAAGGACTTTTAAAGAGCGAGAAAGATCTTTCCATCGACTCCGATCACATGATGGTAATAAGCCCCGATGAAGGCGGTATGGGACGTGCCATCTACCTTGCAAACGTGCTGGGACTTGATATGGGTATGTTCTACAAGCGCCGTGATTACACCCGCATCGTAAACGGAAGAAACCCCATCGTTGCTCATGAGTTCTTAGGCTCAAGCGTTGAAGGAAAAGACGTTATCATCATGGATGATATGATCTCCTCCGGCGAAAGCGTATTGGAAGTTGCAAACAACCTTAAGACAAGAAATGCCAACAAGATATTTGTCTGCGCGTCATTCGGTCTTTTCACCAACGGCCTCGACAGATTCGACAAAGCTTACAACGACGGCATAATCACCAAGGTACTTACCACCAACCTTATTTACCAGTCACCCGAACTTCTTTCGAGACCCTGGTACGTATCCTGTGACATGAGTAAGTACATCGCTTACATCATCGATACACTTAATCACGATACTTCCATAAGCGATCTTCTCGATCCCGTTGAACGTATCCAGAAGGCAGTCAGCCGCTACAAGATGGGTGAGGAGATTCAGTAAAAAGAAAAAACAAAAAAGGACCTTGCGGTCCTTTTTTTGTTACCATTTTATGAATTCGGAACATACGTGATGAACTGATTGCCTTCGTTTTCAAACATCTTCTCTGCCTCGTTTATTCCGATCTTGTACCAGTTGTTGTCGGGATCGAGCACCACGATGGCAAGCTGATTAAATCCGATGATCAGATAGGCTTTATCGCTGTTTGTGAGAGCGAGCACCGGTATGTCTCTGTTTACGTAGTAAAGAATGCTGTCCAGGCTGCATCCGGTAAGATCCAGCACGTTCTTTCCTTCCAGACCGTCTTTTAATACCGAAAGGACGGTATCACCTTTACTTAACAGATACTCCGAATTTCTGACGACTCCTTCATATTCCATCATTCGGTCCATGCACCATGCGGTACGGTTTTTTTCTTCCGTTGAGACCGCATCGAAGGAAAGGGCCATGATCTGATTTCGAAGATCTCTGTTCGCCCTGTACCATACGTAGCATCCGGCGTCGTTTAACACCGTTCCGTAGTTTGCGTTGGCCAGATTTACGGCCATTGCTTCTTTTGTATATATACGCTGGAGTTTACCTTTGTAATAAACGTAATAATGATTCTTTTCCGAGAAGGAATCGCCGAGGTAAAGCTCTTTGCTGCCCTCGTAGATCGTCTGCTCGGGCGTAAGAAGTATCATCTTGCCCTTTGTATCATGTAAGAACTTGATCCTGACTATTGTCTCGTATTGATCGTCCACGGCGGTCTGTACGATGTTCTGTCGTTCTTCTCCGGGCTGATTGTTTGTCATGTAATCGTCGTCGCAGGCATCGTATCTTAATACGTCGCCGTCGAACTTCTTAACTCTGTACATTCTTAAAAGATTATCGTTAAGATCGACTCCCGTCACATAGAAACCTTTTTCTTCATAGGTCTTTAAAAGTTCTCCGAACTCGTTTTGTATTTTTAGGATGTACATAGGAAAGATCGTTCTTCCGGTGGAATCGGTAAGCACGTCTTTCTTGACGCAAAGACCGTATATGAGGTCCTCGTTCATAAAAGCAAGAGGCTTTATGTATTCGCCGTCGGGAGCGGATATGGTCGTTATCTGCTCGGTGTTAAGGTTCATTACCATAAGGTTTTCGGAAGAGTTAACATCATCTCCGTTCTGCCATACGAGCATCGATTCCGAACGTGACACGGAATACATGTTTTCTTCAAGATCTTTCACTATCTCTTCTATTTCCATCGTGTCCAGATTGATGGAATAGATCGATCTGTCTATCATAAAAAAGAAGGTGTTATTTTTATTAAGGTAAGCAAGCTCGTCCAGATCCTTTTCCACCATCTCGGCAGATTTGTTGGAAGATATGAACAGCTTTTCTTCTATCGTGTTTGTGAGACCGTTGTACTCGTAAAGGGTCATACCGACTTTGCCTTCGTAGGTTCCGCGGTTCATGTAACCGTATACCAGAAACCAGACGCTGCCGGCCTCATCGGTCCTTAATGTCTTTATCTTATGATCCTGATTTAACGTACGCTTGTCGAAATTGTCGCTGTCATAAAAAGTAAAGAGCTTTGCAAGTCTGTTCTCGGAAATATTATATGAGAAGAGCTTATTCTGATTTACGAAAGCAAAAATGTTTCCGTCTTCGCTTTCCGCCATCTCAACATCGTAATCATTTATACCGAGGGTGAAGGTTCCTTCATTTATCTCGGGATCGTTCTCATCCGTTATCTCACCCATGGTTCTTTCGTAATCAAGAAGATATATGGTGTCGGTAGTGTATTTGATCCTGTAAAACTCGCTTACAAAATACTTTCTTTCGTTTTTGCCGTCCTTTACACCGGCAACATAATCGATGGTAAATACGGCAGTCTCGATATTCAATTCTTTAAACGTTATGACAGGTTCCGTAATGTTATATACGGAAAGACCGGCAAAAGCCAGCTGATCCATCGAGCTGTGAATGTTTACGTATGCGAGTGTCGTATTGTCACCCGTATAGTTCGATTCCATATATTCTTTAAGATCGACGTTCGTTTCGATGGAGCGTTCCTTTTCATAAAAGTCGGTTATGAACGCAAGCTTTTCTCTCGCACAATATAACGGAGCATCGATAACACGGGTATGGAACATTACTTCCTGTCCCGTACCCGTGGTGACACATATCTGCATGCAATATTCTTTGTAGGGATCGATAAGACCTTTGAAATTGACGGATGCCGAAAGAGAATAGTCGTCTTCTTCAAAATCGGTTATTTCAATATTTTCTATAAGACGACTTCCGTCGATGCTTCTTAATTTGACACTGACGCCTCTTACAAGAGCGTTGTATTTGACTATACGAAAAGAAACCCCTCTGTTGTCATCCAAAGGAGTTATGGAGTCTCTTAACAGAGCAACATCCATATTCTGGGTATATCCGTGGAGTTCGTTTACCGTAGTGGCACCGACACTCATATACACCACCGGAAGAGTTGCCTTTTCCATGTTGTGAGTCGTATTTACGTTGCCCTTGTTCATAAAGTAACCCGAGATAAAAAGGGTCACGGCAAAAGTAACAAGAGATGCGATGATCTTTAATATCGTTCTCTTCATAGTTTAAAAATGTGTCAAATAATTATATCTTAATTTAATTTATTTGCCTTCAAAGTCTTTCCCATTTTCTTCCAAAAGTCTTGCAAGCGTAATGTCGTAACCCGCTATTTCACGGAGTTTTTCAAGCTTTTCGTCGTCGCTTTTCACAGCCATGGATCGTTTCTTTATAGCTCTTATAAGTATGTTTTTCGGCGTATGTTCCATGTCTATGAATTCTAAGACATTCGTATCATAACCCCACTTTTTCAGAAGATCCGCGCGGATGGCATCGGTAAAAACAGCACATAACCGATCTTTCAAAAGTCCGTATTGGAGTACGCCGTCAAGGTCTTTACACTTTATATTCTTGTTAAGTTCATGCTGGCAGCAGGGTACGGCCATTATTATTGAGGCATTCCATACTATACCTTTATACAGTGCAAAGTCCGTTGCGGTATCGCATGCATGAAGTGAAATTACCATATCGACATTATTGTCGCTTGTGAAATGTTCGATATCTCCTCTTATGAACTCAAGATGCTCATACCCGTATTTATCCCGTAATTTAGAGCATTTCTCGATCACGTCGGGTTTGAGATCCAATCCGATCACATGGATACGCATGTTATTTTTAATCGCGAGGAAATAGTAAAGAGCAAAGGTCAAATATGACTTTCCGCACCCGAAATCGACTATGACCGCTTCACGGTCCTTCGGTAACCTGTCTTTTACATCCGAAATGAATTCAAGATACCTGTTTATCTGCCTGAATTTATCGTATTTCGCCTTAACTACAAGGCCCGACTTGGTCATTACTCCCAGATCTTCGAGGAAGGGAACGTACTCTCCCTCGGAAATGATGTAATTCTTCTCTTTATTGTGGGTTGCGGGAAGCTTTGAAGCCGTTACGGATTTGTTTGCACAAATCGTAATATTTCCCTTTTTGCCCGCCAAAACCGTGAATCCTTCGGTCTTTGTCTCGAATAAAAGCTGTTTGTAATCAGCCGGAAATACGCTTTTTATCAAAGCTTTAAGCTGCTCTTTATTAAGGTTTTCAAATACCTCCCGAACAGTCCTTTCTTCTTTGGAACCGGTCTGCCTTGTAACCTGAAACATACCGTTTCCTTTTATAACAACGGGACGCACCTTCATTTTTTGTGAAGATACGTCCTTTCCTGCTTTCGAAAAAACCATTCGTATAAGATCGCCGTCGTCGATCTTTTTAAGTAATTCGTCGAATGTCATTTTTGTTAAAATTTCACCTGAAACGTTTTAATTGTCTGAAATATATATTCAATTTAGCAAATTTATTTCCCGATTGGTGTATCTCGGTCACAAATCTTCCTTTTTGCAAGTTTTCCGCCAAAATGCCGTTTTTCCTCGATCTTACGCCATTTAGTAGAATATATGACCGCCGATCTGTGTTCCGCTAAGGCCCTCGATGGGTGTTCTGAAGTATACACAATTTCCTACATTTGAGAATCCGCTCATTGCTTCGTCCGCTGCCTTGTAACAGCTTGCCGTAGCCTTGTTTACGGAGAGTGCATAAGCGAGTCGACCGCTGCCGGCCGGCGAAAATTGGGACCTTTGATAGATAACACCCGATACCGTAGACGGGTATACGGGACTCAAAACTCGGTTTATAACTACCGATCCAACCGCTACCTGACCGTCATAAGGCTCACCTCCCGCCTCACAGTAAATGAGGTTTGCAAGAAGATATCTGTCGCCGTCATCAAAGGTTACTTCCGAGATGTCTCTCCATACCGAATTGGCTGACAGTCTCGATAGTCTCAATTCCTCTTCGTACTGTTTCTTTAAAGCCGCTATATCTTCCTGCTGCTTCTTTAACAGTGCCTGTTCTTCCTGGATAAGGGCCTCGTACTCGTCGATCTTTCCGGTATACTCCGTCACTTTGGCGGAAGTCTTGTTGATCACGACGATGACGTTTGCCTTCTCTTCTTCGGCTTCCTCTTTCAAAAGATTCAGCTCTACGTTCTCGCTTTGAAGCTTCGCTTCAAGTTCTTCGACTTCAATACGATATTGCTGGTATTCGTCGAACTTCCTCTTATCATAAGAAGCAAGGGCGTCAACGTAATTGCTTAATGTGATAAGCTGTGAAAAGTTTTTGGCCTGAAACATGATCTCAAGATAGAGGGTCTCGCTGTCTTCGTACATGAAGCGGATACGCTTCATCATTGCTTCGTACTGAACTTTCTCACGCTCTCTGGCATCTTCAAGTTCTGCCTGCGTTTCTGCGATCTCCTGCTCTTTCTTCTCTATCTGATCGTAAAGATCGTCCAGATGAGCACTTATGGTCTCAAGATCCGAATTCAAACCGTTCAATTCTTTTCGAAGAGAAGACCTCTTTTGGTCGAGGGAATCACGATTCTGCTTTTCTTCGTCGATTCTTTGTTCAGTTTCTTTTTTACCTTTCTCGGCTTCATCAAGTTTCTCTTTCGTGGTCTTTGTAGCCTCCGCATAATAAGGCGTACTGTGAGCGGCCACGATGGCAACCATGACGATGGCGAGAATTCTTCGGATTGTGTGTTTCAACCGCATTCTCCGTTTGTACCCGGCGGAAAGTATCAAAGATCTATCTCGATCTTTCTGCCCGTTCTTTCATATTTATAATACTCAACGCCTGCGGCATCGAGCATCATCTTCGATGCTTTCGTGGAAGGAGTGTCGGCATACTTATCGCTGTCATATACTATCGTCTTTATTCCCGCCTGAATTATCGCTTTCGCGCATTCGTTACAGGGAAACAGGGAAACATATATCTTAGCGCCCTCCAGGCTTCCTCCACGGTAATTAAGTATCGCATTAAGTTCGCTGTGCGTTACGAACGGATACTTCGTGTTAAGTGAATCGCCTTCTCTGTCCCAGGGAAATACATCATCGGAACAGTTCTTCGGAAATCCGTTGTAACCCATGGAAAGGATCTTG
>CAMPBP010000029.1 GCA_946639085.1 uncultured Lachnospiraceae bacterium | reverse complement strand
TGAGACCGTATTTCTTTCTTTCCTTCATACGAGGATCTCTTGTTAAGTAACCGGCCTTTTTAAGTACAGGTCTGAAGTCTGCATCTACGGTAAGAAGTGCTCTTGCGATACCGTGACGAACAGCTCCTGCCTGACCTGTGAATCCGCCACCCTTTACAGTGATGACTGCATCGTACTTGTCAGCCGTTTCTGTTGCTACGAGGGGCTGACGAACGATAACCTTTAAGGTTTCAAGACCGAAGTAATCGTCGATGTCTCTTTTATTGATTGTGATATTTCCCTTACCGGGAACTAAGTAAACACGTGCGATAGAGGACTTTCTTCTACCGGTGCCATAATACTTTACTGCTTTTGCTGCTTTAGCCTTAGCCATTGTCTTATTCTCCTTTCAGTCCTCTTAGAATGTCAATACTTCAGGCTTCTGAGCCTCATGCTTGTGATCAGGTCCTGCGTATACGAAAAGCTTCTTGAGCATCTGACGACCCAAAGGTCCCTTGGGAAGCATTCCCTTTACTGCATGCTCGATAACTTCTTCGGGCTTTGTAGCAAGTTTCTCACGGAGAGTAACTTCGCTAACACCGCCAACATAATCAGAGTGACGGAAGTATGTCTTCTGATCAAGTTTCTTTCCTGTTACGGAAATCTTCTCTGCATTGACAACGATCACATAATCGCCTGTGTCAATGAAAGGAGTAAATGTAGGTTTATTTTTGCCTCTTAAAACTTTGGCAACTTCACTTGCCATACGTCCGAGAGTCATATCTGTAGCGTCAACCACATACCACTTTCTATCGATGGTAGCGGGACTGGCCATAAATGTCTTCATTGTAGTTCCTCCATGCTATTTTAAGGTAACAAGCGATCCGATCCACCTGCCGTACCGGGGCATTGGAATGGGCATAGTAATCTCGTCGCACCGAATGATTATATTACAGTGTTTATAACGGTGTCAAGGCTTTTTTCTGTATTTACGCGCTTTTTCACGCTTAACGCTGCGAAACGGCCTTTTTGTTTGGTCTTGCCTTAGCAAATACTAAACACAGTGAGATCACTGCGCAGCAAAAATAGAATGCGAATCTGACATACAACGGTAACCTTTCACTGTCAATACCCTTAAAAACAGCGCGTGATCTCCCCAATAACCTTACGACACGTAACAAAGCTGCGACTCCGACGCACGATGTGATCGCATATACTATCGAAGCGAGCACCCCTGTCACTGTCCTGACGGCGCCCTTTGAAAAAACGGCTGACGTAAACAAAACAAAAGCGACAGGGACCAAAACTATCATGATCAATCGTAAGGAATTTGGATGTATTATCATTCTTACGGCATAAAAATCGAACAAATTTTTGTAAACTATAATATCGTAAAATGTCCAGACCAATATCGGAATAAAAGGTATCCATTTGGCAACTTTGAACAGCAGACATGAAACCAGCAAAAGAGCCGATAATCCTGCCAGCACATATACCTCTCTGGCAAGCATGAGATGCAATCGTAAACGGCCCATACAGCCTGCCACCGCAAAACAAAACGTTATCAATGCAAATATGCTCGACATGATCACTGAACCCACGCCTACGCCGACTTTTCCGGTCTGCACCGGCACAGGTGCAAAGGGCGCATATTGAACAGGCTGAGGCTGCGGTGCAACAGTTGGTGCAACATTTTGAACCTGCTGAGGTGCCGCGCTTTGTACGGGTGTAACACCCTGCGCATTCACCGGAGTTCCGCACTTATGGCAGAACATAGAACCGTCATTTAACTTTTCTCCACAATTACTGCAAAACATTTTGTACCCTCCTTCTCAAAAACATTGATCCAAAAATTCATATTTAATGAGCATAAGCCCTCTTGCCGGTGCGGTGGGTCCCGCTGAACGTCTGTCGAGGGAATCAAGCGCCGTCTTGGTAAATCCTTCGGCTCTTCGACCAAGCCCCACATCTATAAGCGTCCCGGCTATTATCCTTACCATATTGTACAAAAAACCCGTTCCGCTCACTGTTATTTTAACATAAGAGCCTTCCCTCCGCACGTCTATATCGGTGATGGTGCGCACCGTAGTCTCCGCAGTTGTGTAAACGGAAGCGAAACTCTTAAAATCATGCTCCCCCACCAGACATTTTGCTTCTTTTTCCATGATTGCAACATCCAGTTTGTCCTTCACATGGTAAGCATAAAGCCTTTCCGTGGGCGGCATTATGGGTTCGTTATAAATCGTATATTCATATGTTTTAACGGTATTTGTGTGACGGGGATTAAAGTCCGGTGCGACCTCTCGCGACCACACTACTTTAATATCCTCGGGAAGAACGGTATTCAGGGCAAAAGAAACCTTTTCGGCAGGCATGCGTGCATCGGTATCATATACTGCCATGTTGCAAAGCGCATGAACTCCCGCATCGGTACGGCTTGCACCGATGACCGCGATCTCTTCGCCGTGAAGATCAGACAAAGCTTTATTCAATTCTCCTTCGATGGTGGGAGCGTTGTCCTGAAGCTGCCACCCCGAATAGTTTGTGCCGTCGTATGCGACACAAAGAAGTACTCTTTTCATCAGAAGATCACTCGTACGGCTATAATAGCGCCAAGATAAACAAATATTACAAGATAAGCCGCCGCATCGTTTGCATGATACTTAAGAGGCTTCATCTTTGTACGTCCGTCGCCTCCTCTGTATCCCCTTGCTTCCATAGCCATCGCAAGATCGTTGGCACGTCTGAATGCCGACACGAAAAGCGGAACGAGAAGGGGGATGAGGCTCTTTACTTTCTTTACGATGTTGCCCGATTCAAAATCGGCACCCCTTGCCATCTGTGCCTTCATGATCTTATCGGTTTCTTCCACCAAAATGGGAATAAAGCGAAGGGCGATGGACATCATCATCGCGATGTCGTGAACGGGCACTTTAAATATCTTCATAAACGAAAGTCCTTTTTCAAGTCCGTCCGTTAAATGATTGGGCGTTGTGGTAAGGGTCATTATCGATGAACCGATGACCAAAAACGAAAGTCTTATGGCCATAAATCCGGCAGTCTTTATACCCTGTTTTGTGATGCTTAACTTCCAGAAAGAAAAAACAACGTCTCCTCTGGCCATAAATAGGTTGCAGATCACCGAGAAAAGTAACAGGAAGAGAATCGCACGCATACCTTTTACCATGTACTTAAAAGGCACCTTTGAAAGTGCGATCACGGTGATGAGAAAAGCTATCGCCGGAATATACCCTATGAAATTGTCGGTTATGAAGAGTGAAATGAGGAATATCATCGTTCCGAACAGTTTCACTCTCGGGTCAAGCCTGTGAATTGCCGAATCCACAGGATAATACTGACCGAGTGTTATATCCCGAAGCATTTGGAAATCGTCTCCACGCCGTCACGGACGTTCACACAGGAAACGTCAACGTTAAAGCCTTCTTCTTTAAGTTTCTTAAGCGCCCTTGTTACCTCCGGCGCGCATAATCCCATATTTTCAAGCTCTTCCGAGAATTTGAAAACTTCTGCGGGAGTATCGTCAAATACGATGGAGCCTTTGTTCATTACTATTATACGATCGGCGTACTCCGCCACATCTTCCATGGAATGGCTGACAAGCACTATGCTGCATCCCCGCTCTTTTCGAATGTTGGATAACATACCGAGTATCTCGTCCCGTCCCGCGGGGTCAAGTCCCGCCGTGGGCTCGTCCAGCACCAGCACTTCAGGTTCCATTGCCAGCACCCCGGCTATGGCCACTCTTCGCTTCTGTCCTCCCGAAAGATCGAAAGGCGACTGATAGAAGTATTCATCTTCTATACCTACCTGCTTAAGGGCGCTGAAGGCTCTCAGTTCGGCTTCTTTCTTACTTAATCCCTTATTGATGGGGCCGAAGCACACATCCGAGAACACGTCGGCTTCAAAAAGCTGATGCTCGGGATACTGGAACACAAGTCCCACCTTGCCTCTTAAATCTTTTCTCGAAAACTCCGGATCCGAAATGTCAGCTCCGTTAAAGTAAACCTCTCCCGAAGTGGGAAGCAAAAGTCCGTTTAAATGCTGCACCAGGGTAGACTTGCCCGAACCGGTATGTCCGATGAGTCCCAAAAACTCGCCGTCGTTTATCTTTAGGTTTATATCGTTGAGTGCCCTGCTCTCCATAGGTGTACCCGGATTGTATACGTAGGACACGTGATTAAGTATCATCGACATTTCTTCAGTGCCTCCGTAAGTTCATCTATGGTAAGTATGCCTGCGGGAATGGGGAGTCCGCGCTTCTTAAGCTCGTATGCGATCTCAGTTACCTGGGGTACGCACAAACGAAGCTCTTTTAAGCGTTCAACCTGCGAGAAAATCTCTCTGGGGGTTCCCTCCATCTCGATATGGCCTTTATCCATCACAAAAACACGGTCCGCATGAACTATCTCGTCCATATTGTGAGTGATGAGTATTATCGTTATCTTTTCTACATCGTTAAGACCGCGCACGGCGTCTATGACTTCTTTGCGCCCGATGGGGTCCAGCATCGCCGTGGGCTCGTCCAGCACTATGCACTTGGGGTGCATTGCCAAAACCCCCGCGATGGAAACACGCTGCTTTTGTCCGCCGGAAAGTCTGTTGGGAGAAGACTTCCTGTACTCGTACATGCCCACTACCTTAAGGCTTTCCTCAACGCGCTCCCATATCTCTTTTGTGGGAACGCCCATGTTCTCGGGTCCGAATCCCACGTCCTCTTCCACTATCTGACCGATTATCTGGTTATCGGGATTTTGAAAAACCATTCCCGCCGTATTTCTTACGGTCCAAAGGTTATCGAGATCCTTCGTATCAAGACCGTTCACCCACACCGTTCCCTCGGTGGGGAAGAGTATCGCATTGAGGTGCTTTGCGAGGGTAGACTTGCCCGAACCGTTGTGTCCCAGTATCGCTATGAATTCGCCTTGCTTAACGTCAATCGAAACGTTGTCCACGGCCGTGGTGATGCCTTCCACGTTATCGTTTTCATCGCGCCTTATATATTCAAATGTAAGATTTTCCGTTTTTACTATTTCCATCTTTCTTACACCAAAAAAATGCGGTATTATCTTCATAGGCAATAAAGCCTTAATCCACAAAATTTTACCCTAACATAACGCAAAACACAAGTTTTATGAAAGACAAGCTTAAAGATTTCATCGCCAAATTGTATACTTTTCTGAAACCGTACAAAAATACGATAATCATTCCGGTTCTCAAGATACTCGGTATCGTCATCATCTGTGCGCTTTTGGTGCATTTCATCGGCGGTCACGAAACGCTTAAACAATACGCCGACAAGAACCCCGACATAGCCTATCAGACTACGTCAACCGACGATAAGTAATTATGGTACAAAGAAAAAACCACGCCTGCACGACTCTTACGTGCAGGCGTTTTGTTGTCACTCTATCACCACGGCCTGTGAATAAAACTGCTTAAAGCGCTTTATAAACAGCGTCATGTCATATTCTTCCGTCGCTCTCATGGGGTCGTCCACGATGACCGTATGCTTCTCCGTGTCGAATCCCTTTAGCACTACGCAGTGAAGGTTTGCCTTCCATACAAGATACTCTCCGTCTACGACCCATTTCGTCGTATAGCCGGGGTCTTCGTTGATATAGCATGTCGTCCATACTATAACGGGCTTACCCTTCTCCACGAGCTCAAGAAGCGTCTTAAAATCGCTTCCGGTATAGTCCACTGCCTTATAGGAGCTTCCCTGTGAAGCAAGATACGAATTGGCCGCGTTCACTATCGCTCCTGCGTAGCAGCCGTATGAATCTTCGTTTCGGGGATTGCCCACAAACTCTTTATAGAAGTTTGCTTTTCCTATCTTGGCTTTCGGAAGATAATTGTCCGAAAGATTTTCTTTCGTAACGTCAAACCCCAGCTTGTTAAGTACCATCGCAAGACTTGTTATCTCACAGCCGTTGGGAAGCGTGGGATTCTGATTTAAGTGATCTATCTCAAGCTCTATGCGTTCCGCAGGCATGTTTATCGTCTCGGTTAAAGGCATATCCTCACGGTATCGCCTGAAATGCTCTCCGTTTGAATAAAGGATGCGTCCTTCCCCCGTCACGAGCTGATAGCAGCCGTTCTCGGCTATTCCCACGCGTTTGAACTCTTCCCACTGCCCCGCCGTCTTTACCGCGTTTATGTAAGAAGGCGAATCAAACAGTTTTACGCATGCCGCCGAATAAACGTATTCGTCGCAAGGTCTGAAAGTGACCCCGTCGACACTTTCCAAAATGAGCATGTAGCTCATGGTCGGATTTCCGTCTTCATCGGTAAAAGAACGGGTCACATATCTCGAACCGTCGGAAGCTGTCAGAACAACACCGTTCTGCTCGCTTATCAGTGCCAGTTCCTCGCTTGAGAACGACCGTGTCTTGATAAGCTCCTCCGTATCGAGAACGATAGGCTCCTCCGCCTGCACCTCGACAGAAGCCGAATTTTGCTGTTCTTCAAGCTTCTTCGCTTCTTTTGCAAGCCTCTTCGCTTCACGCTTTTCTTCGCGCTTTGCAATCCTCTCAGCCTTCCTCTCGGCGCGGACTGCCTTTCTTTCGACACTGTGTTCTTTGTACTCTTCTATTTTAACCACCGCATTGTCGCGGCACTTTAGGGCGAACTCACCAAGGGGCTTTCGGTAGTAAACGCACAAGAGCAATATTAAGATCGCCGCGCTCACCAAAAGCACTTTGTTGTCCTTTAATTTCCTCATAAATCCTCAAAGCGGAAGTACAAGCCGCTTAATCCCATTTAAGATTTATATCATCATAACTTATATCTATATCTATGAATCCCGCAGCGTAAGGTCCCATCTGGTAAGGCTGGTAATCGATGTAAAGGCCGTCCTCGTTAAATCCGATGGGTACAAGATCGAATGCCGCGCCTTCATATGCGCTGTCATAAACTTCGTCAGCATCCGCCGCATAGTAAGGCGAGTACTCGGGATCCTCAAAACTTAAGAAATGCTCTTTAACCTTTGTCGCAATGAATTCTTTGAACTGCTCTTCCGTACCGTCAAAGAGATCCGCCATTGTAACTTCCTTACCGGTGTTAAGGTCAAACAGGTAATGTCCGGTAAAAGGAAGGCCGTGAGCGCCGCCCATGTACATATATCCGTCCATGTCCACCGTAAGGTAATGGTCTTTAATGATCTTCGCGTCAAATAAGGTATGCTCGTAAGAAGACATGCCCATATAAGTTCCGTGAATTTCGCATTCATCGTCATCTGCGGGAACATACGGATCGGTTGCCGCGTAGTGTTCTCCGTTAGACATGCAAATGGCGTAAAGCGCATCGTTTATATCTTTCGCATAGGAACTTAAGTCAGAGTTTAACACGAAGTACTCTTCGTAGTATTCTTCAACCTTTTTACCGCAGTTAGCACAGTAACTGTCGCTATAGACCGCCTGAACCGAACCTATCTCTTTCCACTTATGCTCTCTTATGGGATCGGTGGCTATCTTTTCGGTAGCGCCTGCACCGCCCAAAGACTTGAGTGTATGGCACCACACGATCTTATCGTAATCACATTCGGCGTAGAAATAACCGGTCTCACAGGGTGTGAACGTCGCGATGGCGTTAAAGTATTCCGAAGTACCCGGAGTTCTCTTCATCGTAACCGCCTCGCCGGTCTCAAATGTGTTGAGATCCATATAGTAAACGTGATACTTTGTTTCTCCGTTACTTTCCTTTTCGCGCTCATACCAGAAAAGTTCTCTGTCGTATACGGCAAGGGTCCCCTGATACTTTTCGCTTACCACCGTAGTGGTCGCATCCTTGATGTCATATCTTAAAAGCGTGCTCATGCCGTCATAATCCGACACCGTATTCACAAACACCGACGTTTCGTCCCAGTAGACAGTTTCGCTTATATCTTTCGGAAGACTTAATGCCACGATGGCATCCTTGTCGTACATATAAGTTCTGTCGGTATCGTACAAAAGAATGTATCCCGCCTCATCAAAGGATCTTTGTGAGCAAACTTTGTAATCATAGTCATGGCGTGCCGAATACTTTTCAAGCACATCCGATATCTCGGTATTCTCTTTTATTTCACCGGTATTTACATCAGCATAGAACTCTTTGTAAAAAGTCCCTCCGTTGGTAGAAAGAAACCAGATCTTTCCATCGTAATAAGTCATAAAGCTTCCAAACTCTATACGGCATATCTCTTTTTCGGACTTGGTCTTTACATCATAAGAACATAAAACTTCCTTTTCGGGACCGTCATAATAAGCATCGTACACATAATAATATACGGTAAATCCGTCAAATCCGATTATCGTCGAATATTCCGGAATCTCATATTTACCCTCAACCGTTCCGTCCGGACGCACATAAGTTACCTCTTTGTCGTTTCCGAACATAAGCGGTATGAGCTCCGTATCCGCCGTTTCGATCTCTGTATCCGCATCGTCCTTTTGCGGTATCTTATAAACGTCATCCGGCGTTGTTTCGGGCTCCTCTGCGCTCACCAGCATATCCATGTCCTTATCCAGAACTTTCGTGATGGAACAGCCCTGCATAAGCATCAAAGTCGATAAACATAACAATAAAGCCAAAAGTCGTCTTTTCATGTCATTCCCTCTTTTTAAAACTTATATACAGTATACTTTAAATGCATAAAAGTATAAAGAAAAAAGTCCGACACATTTCTGTGTCGGACTCTGAAGATTACTTATACAAGCTCAAGAAGAACTTCCATAGCTGCGTCACCCTTACGCTGACCAATCTTTACGATTCTGGTGTAACCACCGTTACGGTTAGCATACTTGGGAGCGATGTCATTGAATAACTTGTTGGTCTCATCAACATATAAAACCTTAAGCATCTGACGTCTTGCATGAAGTCTTGAAGGAAGGTCTTTCTTGATCTCCTTCTGGATCTCTTCATAAACGGTAACTTTCTTGCCGTCCTTCTCTTCCTTAACGCGCTTGCCGTCCTTGTCCTTCTTGGGAACCTTAGCGGTAACGGTTACGGTTTCGAAGTTGTCTTTTTCTTTAACCGCCAAAGCGATGATGCCTTCAACAATCTTCTGAACTTCCTTAGCCTTAGACTCGGTAGTAACGATTTTGCCGTTCTGGATAAGAGAAGTTACCTGGCCTCTTAAGAGAGCCTTTCTCTGGGAAGCTGTTCTTCCTAATTTTCTGTACTTTGCCATTTTTAATTTCCTTTCTCAACACAATGGTGTATCATCTGCCGCTCATCGGGCTTACGCAGACAACGCATGGTTTCCATTTATGAGTTAACACGGACGCGCTCGTCGGTCTTACCGTCCATGCCATCATACTTTTATCAGTCCTCGCTGTTGTGAAGTTCAAGACCAAGCTCTTTGAGCTTAAGTAAAACTTCATCAAGAGACTTACGTCCGAGGTTACGAACCTTCATCATCTCATCGGGTGTCTTGTTAACAAGCTCTGCTACGGTATTGATACCTGCTCTCTTAAGACAGTTGTAAGAACGAACGGAAAGTTCAA
>CAMPBP010000028.1 GCA_946639085.1 uncultured Lachnospiraceae bacterium | reverse complement strand
CCCGAAGAAGAAAAAGAGCCGCTAGTTACCGAGGAACAGTACAATCTTTTCGATCCCGCTCCCGGGACCGGATATGTAAGGAGCGATCTTACGAATGAGTGGATCTCTGCTGAGGCGGCCAAGTACCGTCCCCTCGCCGTAATGGTTCCCAACAACGTAAACTCGCTTCCTCACTATAATCTTTCAAAAGCGGGGGTTTTGTACGAATGCAACGTCGAATATGAGATAACCCGTCTTGTTCCGATCTTCGACGACTGGACAGGACTTGAAAGAATAGGAAATATAAGATCTGCCCGTGACTATCTTGTCATCGCAGCCATGGAATGGGATCCGTTGATCTTACACATCGGCCAGATATGGTACGCCGACGAGATACTTGATCGCGACGAAGTTCACAACATAAACGGTCTTACTTACGATAAGGCATATTACCGTGTATCGACCGAGCGTCGCGATTACGACCAGTCGGCATACTCGAACGGATACGCCGTTAAGAACGCGGCCACCGCACTTAAGTATCCCCTTGAGCATACGTCAATCTACAAACCCGGACATTTTTCTTTCGCGCCCAAAGGATTACCCACGACACTTACCGATGTTTACGGCAACTTAAGCGCAACCTACGTAAGTCTTGAAAAAGCTTATCCCATCGACCAGCCCTACTTTATCTACGACGAAGAGACCGGGCTTTACAACCGCTACGAATACGGCATCCCTCATACAGACGGTGCCACCGGCGAACAGCTTTCTTTCGCCAACATTATCATACAGAGCACCTACAGAGAGTACCGTCCCGACGGCGCATATCTTATTTACCGTATGCACGATACCACCTCCGACGGATACTTCATCACCCGCGGCCGCGCAGTACATGTCACCTGGAAAAAAGAAGGGGTCTACGGCACCACCAAGTACTATGATGACAACGGCGACGAGATCGTGTTAAACCAGGGCAAAACAATGATCTGCATAATCGAAAAAGGCGACGGAATCGTAATGCAGTAGTGTTTTCGATGCGCCTTAATCGATTTACTTTGGTAGAGTAATAAAATCTTTATGATTTTTTAACTTGTATGAATGGTACAATGATGGTATCATAATATTACCTGAAGAGAGTACTTCGGGTATGGAGGTTTACTCAATGGTTAGTCAAAAAGTTACTATTAAGAACCCTACAGGTCTCGAGCTAAGACCCGCCGGCGTCCTATGCAAGGAAGCCATGCAATTCAAATCACTTATTACATTCACATATCGGGAGAACACGGCAAATGCCAAAAGCGTACTAAGCGTTTTGGGTGCTACCGTTAAGTGTGGTGATGAGATTGAATTCGTTTGCGATGGCGAGGATGAAGAGGAAGCTCTTGAGAGACTCGTAACCGTAGTAGAAGACGGTCTCGGCGAATAAGTATATTTTCGCCCCATTCCCGATTGGGAATGGGGTTTTCTTTTTGCATATTTGCGTGCCCCGTTCCCTCGGGCATTTTAAACTACAAAAGTAAGGGAGAAAGAAAATGTTAAACTACAAGCGTTACAGGAGAAATCCGGTTATTCATTACCCCGAAAGAGAGTGGGTAAACAAAGAGATTCAAAAGGCACCCATCTGGTGCAGCGTTGACCTTAGAGACGGCAACCAGGCACTTATCGATCCCATGGTGGTAAGCGAAAAGATCGAACTTTTCGAGTACATGGTAAAGATGGGATTTAAGGAGATCGAGGTCGGCTTCCCTGCAGCAAGCCAGATCGAGTACGACTTCTTAAGAGAGCTTATCGAAAGAAAGCTCATTCCCGACGACGTAGTCGTTCAGGTACTTACACAGTGCCGTGAAGAACTTATCGACAGAACATTTGAGTCCATCAAAGGCTGCAAGAAAGCCATCGTTCACATCTACAACTCCACATCCGTTCTTCAGCGTGAAGTGGTTTTCAGAATGAATAAAGAACAGATCAAGCAGATTGCCATTGACGGAACAAGAATGGTAAAGGAACGTGCAAAGAACTTTGACGGTGAGATCATTCTTGAGTATTCACCCGAATCCTTTACCGGAACCGAGCCCGAATATGCTCTTGAGGTTTGCGAAGCCGTTCTTAAAGAGTGGGGCGCATCCAAAGACAACAAGGTCATCATCAATCTTCCTTCCACGGTTGAAATGACCACACCCAACGTATATGCGGACATCATCGAATGGGAAAGCAAACACTTTAAAGACAGAGAGAGCGTTATACTTTCCGTTCATCCTCACAACGACAGAGGTACCGGTGTTGCGGCTACCGAGCTTGCACTTTTGGCAGGCGCCGACAGAGTTGAAGGAACTCTTTTCGGTAACGGCGAGCGTACCGGTAACGTAGATATACTTACCGTAGCTTACAACATGTTCTCACAGGGAATCGATCCCGAACTTGATATATCCAGAGTAAACGAGATCATCGAGATCTACGAGCGCCTTGTTAAGATGCCCGTACATCCCCGTCATCCTTACGCAGGAAAGCTTGTGTTCACCGCATTCTCCGGTTCACATCAGGATGCCATCAACAAGGGCATAAAGGCAATGAAGGAATCGAAAAGCGAATACTGGCAGGTGCCTTACCTTCCCATCGATCCCGCAGACATCGGACGCGAATACGAGCCCATCGTTCGTATCAACTCCCAGTCCGGCAAGGGCGGTGTGGCATTCATTATGGATACCTACTTTGGTTACAAGCTTCCCAAGGGAATGCACAAGGAGTTCTCAAATGTCATTCAGGCAATCTCCGAAAAACAGGGTGAGGTTTCTCCCGAAGAGATCATGGATGCATTTACCGCAAGCTACTTAGACAAGAAAGAGCCTTATCACTTCAAGAAGCTTCGTGTTGAAGACTTTGAAGGCGAGAAGCGTGAAGAGTTCGATACTACGGTATTTGTGGACTACACCGATCACGGCGTTTTGAAGACATTCGAAGCATCCGGTAACGGTCCTATCGATGCTGTTAAGAGAGGTCTTATCGCAGAACTTGGATTTGACATCAAAATACTTGATTACGAAGAGCATGCATTGCAGGCAGGTTCCAATTCAAAGGCTGCAGCTTACATACACCTTCTGGACATCGACTCAGGTCGCGTAACCTACGGCGTAGGCGAAAGTTCAAACATCACCAGAGCTTCCGTAAGAGCAATCTTCTCGGCAGTGAACAGATTGTTTGGTTAATTGATTTAAGCATAAAAAAAGAATCGGATCGACGATCCGATTCTTTTTTATTGTCTTTGATTATTTAAGAAGTCTTACCGATACCTCAACCGGTTCTTTCATCCATACGCCATCCGGAAGATCGAGGACGAGAGGCAGTTTGTAAATTCCGGGCTTAAATCCGGAGATATCGTGCATGAGTGCGTAGTCGCTGAAGTCTACCATGAAATCAAGCTGTGAAAGCTGTACGTTTTCAAGGTTCTGGGAAAGACCCATGAGTGTGAACTCTACGTAGTCATTCTTCTCTTCCCATTCCGTTGAAGAGAAACCTTCGGGAATGTTCTCAACTTCTATATTTCGTAAGAATACGCTTACGGTCTTTTCCTGAATCTTTTCGATATAAACCGCCACGTCCACAAGTCCGTTGAAGGAACTGTCTGCAAGACGGACTCTGCTCGGAAGATAATCGTTTATATCCACCACCGCATTGAGTGTCGATGAAAGGCCCGATACGTTAAGTGCCGATGCGGGGATCGTGATCGAATCGTAGCGATCGATTACATTCTGAAGACCTGCGATGGCGACGGAATCGTATTCGGCATCGATTATACCGGTTACATCGTAGCCTTCCGCGGGTGTTCCGCTTGACTCAAACTTAAGGGGAACTTTCTTTGTGGCAAGTATCTCAACATCGACCTTGATCGATGTGATGTTCATATCAAGGCTTGATGTATCAAGCTCGTTTCCGTCGGCATCGTAAAGTTCGATGTCTGCGCTGGTTGATATGTTTTCTTTGAACCCGGTTACCTGAACGTCCACATAAGCCGAGGATATCTTGGCTATCTTGCTCTGAGGGCCGCTGACTCTTACCTGGTTCTGCGACTGTGTGATGTCGCCCACAACATATCCCGATTCGATGTCGCCCGATGTAACGGCGCGTATCGGAAGCTGTATAGTCTTACGCATCTCAATGCTTACTTCAAGAGTGTCGATCGATCCTTTTATCGATTCGATCTTATCGTTAAACTTGCTGCCCGAAAGCTGAATGGGAACTCTCGTTTCATCGTAAGAAAGATTGTTCATGTCAGCCGTCGCGATGATGGCGTCGGATGAGCTTCCGAGTTCTCTTATAACAGATCGCGGTGCTTTAACGGTAACGTTGGAGATGACATTTGTATCGTTGAGTATCTCAAGCGTCTTGCCTTCTTCGCTGATGACTTCCTGATTAAGTATCCTGACCGGAATGTTTTTGTAGGATTGTTTGTCGGGCGGATCGGTAATGTTGATAACAATGAACCATAAGACAATGGCCACAACTATCGACAATACTTTAAGCCCTATATTCTGGGAGAAAAATTTGACAAAGGATTGTTTGAAGGTATCTTTGTTCATACTTTCCTCCTTCCTGCCTTGGACTTAAAGCGTACGCGCTTTTTGTCTGCTCCGGGCTTATTCTGTATTACCTCAAGCATACGCCTGAAATTATCCTGATCCACGTTACGTTCAAGCTCGCCTTCGTAGGCAAGGCTGATACGTCCGGTTTCTTCGGACACTATTATCGTAAGAGCATCGCTGACCTCGGAAATACCTACGCCCGCGCGGTGACGCGTTCCCAGCTCTTTTGAAAGGGATAAGTTGTCGGAAAGAGGAAGGTAACAGGTCGCATAAGTGATCCTGTCTCCGCGGATAACGATGGCACCGTCGTGAAGCGGTGTGTTGTGTTCGAAAATGTTTATAAGAAGCTGGCTTGTTACCAAAGCGTCAACTTTGATACCGGTACGCTCGACTTCGGTAAGGGAGTTGTTCTGCTCGATGACGATGAGGGCACCCGTCTTAACCTTTGCCATTGCATTACAGCCTTTGATGATCTCATCAAGTGTTTTGTCGGAGAAACGTCCCTCTTCGGAATGTCCCTGATCGAAGAAAACGATGTCTCCGAAATTGGCCTTCTTACCAAGCTGTTCCAGAGCACGCCTAAGTTCGGGCTGAAATACCACCACTATCGCGGTTGCGGCGATGGTGAACAGTCTGTTGGCGATCCAAAGGATCGTGCTCATCTCAAATATCTCGGCAAAAAGGAATACCAGCAAGATCACGACGATACCTTTAAGTAACGCCCATGCTTTTGTGGTCTTGATCCACAGCATGATCTCATAAACCAGAAAGGCAATAACGATTATCTCGATAATGTCGGTCCAGCTGATGTCAGGCATATTAAATTTTTCAAAATTCGATTTTAAAAATTCAATAATGTTTGCCATGGATAGTCTCTTTTGTCAGTTTATCGTAAATTGTTGGATCCCGGTCTTTGAGGTGTTCTCTGAACGGGTCTTGCTTCACCCGGTCTTTGAAGTGTGGGACGGGTCTGAACCTGTCCGCCGTTTGCTCCTCTTATGGCAGCTGCGGTACGAAGTGCCTGCTGCTCATGATCGGGGTTTGCGGTACGTCTTTCAACATACTCTTCTCTCTCTGCGGGGCGCTGTCTTACTGACTGCTGCTGCGCTCTCGCCCGGGGAGCCTGTCTTCTGACTTTCTTTTTCTCAGTTTTTTCTTCATCCACAAATTCATTTTTCGGAACGGCTTTTACGTAGTAGTAATACTCGTCGTCTTCAAACTGAACCTTCTCGATACGATTGTAGTTAAGATCGAATAAGAAGTATTGAAGGATGAGGTTTACTATCGTGGAAACGATGACTCCTATGAATAGTCCGCCAAATGAAATGTCTGCGTTAAGTACCGTCGCTGCCATCAAGGTTACGATGAGGAGCGACAGCTCGCCTGCTGCGATGGCCATGAACCAAGCATACTTGATGGGAAGGCGTCTTATGATATAAACAACCAGCACCGTTACGGCAAAGGATACCGCAAGTGCCATCATTTCTCTGTTAAGTATGACTGCGTCGATAAGTACTTTGAACTGTCCAAGCTTATCGGCTTCTCCGCCTGAGGATAACTCTTCTTTGTGCCCTGCTATATAATGGAGAACCTTGTAGATGACTACGCCGCAGCCCACGGATACCATCGATGAAGGCGTTCCCGTAAGGCCCATTGCCACGGGCATCACGTAAGGCATCTTAAACACAAAAGATAAAGGTGTGAGCACGCCGCCTACGGAATCTTTTGCCGCAAATCTGAAATACAAAAGATACAGTACCATGAAGAGTGCGAACACAACCAGGGCGCATTCCATGGAAAGGGCATAGACGTGAGCGATTACCACAAGTCCCAGTATGACGATCGTTAAGTTAAGCGGTAAAAACGATGCCGCAAGCGCGATGATCAGTGTGATGGGTGCGCTCTTAAGCCTTGCCATATATCCTATGGACGAGTTGATCTTTGATAGTGCCATAAAAGTCACAAGGAACTTAAATAACGGTATTAATAATGCTTCGTTACGACCGGCGAATTTCTTGAGCGCCAGTTTTATACTCATTAAAGAATTCATGAAGGTTATTCCTTATCCTCCTGTTGTCCGTTGTACATTGAGCCAAGAAGTTTCAGGTTGTTGAAATAACGCTTTAAATTCTTTTTGGCCTTACCGTATTTAACTGAAAAAGCGATATACACGATAACGCAATATGACACCGTGAAGATGACGTAGTTCTTTAATATCTTCGCTGCAAGATCCCAGATGTCCGTCTTGTAGATGTTCACCATGAGTTCTTCGAAGTCGTAATAAAGATAGACACCACAAACTATCATATACGCGATCGTCGCACATATGATAGCTTTTACAACCTCGAGGCCTACGTAATCACTTCTGAAGTGCTTTGCAACGGAGGTATTTTTACGACCTTCGTTTTCTTCGTAGGATTCCATACGGGTCATCAATTTAATTCGTTTTTCGTCTAACATCGAAATCCCCTTAAAAACCGGATTCCCCCCAACATTTGCCCCTATCCGAGGAAACGCATCTTAGCCGCATCACGAGGGTCTTTCTTTTCAACCTTCGGAGCCTCGGGCTTGGCTATCGACTGTCTTAAGCCATTGGCAAGCTGGTTCTTACAGCTGTCGCAGAATCTGCCCGATCTGATGGGCTGACCGCACGATTCGCAGTTGAGCATAACCATCGAATCGCTTGCGAACTCAAGTCTCTCTTCTCTGATCCACTGCTGGATCTGGGAAACTTCCACTTCACATTCTCTCGATGTCTGCTGGATGCCTACTCCCGGATTTTCCTGAATGTACTTCTTTACTTCCTTGAACTTTGTCTCGAGAGCATCTCGACATGCGGGACACATGATGGGTCCCATGACATAGTTGAAAATAGCTCCGCATTTTCTGCAGTTGCGAACGTTCATATATACCCTCCTTTATGCCGTTATGTACCGGCTGAAGTTAAAGTAATAAAATATATATCCTTCACCCCTGCTTTCTTAAGTTCCAAAGAAAGCGAATCAATTGTACTTCCCGTGGTGAATATGTCGTCCACCACAATAACTTTACTCAATTTTACACCATTTTTGCCTACAATAAAAGCCTTTTTCATATTAATAAAACGTTGCTTTTTATTGAATTTTTTCTGAGGAACTGTGTCTCTTGAACGTTTGAGAAAATCTTCCATGACAGGCACGCCTGTAAGACGCGACATCTCGTAAGCAAGTAATGCCGCCTGATTGTAACCGCGCTTAACATACCGCTTTTTGTGAAGCGGCACGGGAATGAAAGCGTCGGGCTTTATCTGTGCTATGAACTCGCCCTGTGCCTTCACCATCTCAAAGCCAAAATATTCACCGTACTCTGCGCGGTTTAAATATTTGAATCTGTATATGCTCTCGGATATAAAGTCGTAAGAAAAAACCGACCGGCCTGCCGTAAATACATGCTTGGTGACTACGCATTCTTCGCATATCTCGCCCTCATGGGTCATGGGCCTGCCGCACTTTAAGCATATCGGATGCTTAATGTATATGATCCTTTCCTTACAACTTTCGCACGCTCCCTTTTCGCTTCCGAGAAGTGCGTTGTCGCATATGGCGCAGCGCTTGGGATAAAGCGTGTTTATCATCTTTGTATAGACGCTCTTTAACTTGCGACCTATACCGTCAGCTTGAAAATACCTCAACAATTCTGTCTTTTAACCCCGAATATCTGCGGTTCACGTGATTGTTGGCGATCATCTCGTCAAGCACTTCGGTGCTCCCCATAAGCACCAGACACTGTCTTGCTCTCGTTACCGCAGTGTATAAAAGATTCCGGTTAAGAAGCTGCTTCGGCCCGCCCATTATGGGCATAACCACCGCTTCGTACTCGCTTCCCTGGGACTTGTGCACCGTGATGGCATACGCAAGTTCAAGCTCGTCGAGATCGGAAAATTGATAGTCCACTCTTCTCTTGTCGTCGAATTCGACTTTAATCCTGTTAAAGGGCTCGGATATCTCGATTATCCTTCCAAGGTCTCCGTTAAAGACACCCACCCCCGCATCGATGGGAATGTTGTACTTACCCACAACTTCCCATTCGGCTTTATAGTTGTTCTTTATCTGCATTACCTTGTCGCCTTCTCTGAAGAGAGTCTCTCTGTAAAGATACTCTTTCTTGGAAGGGCTCGGAGGATTGATGCGGTCTCGAAGATACACGTTCATGGCCTCCACACCCAGGGTGCCCTTTCTGGTGGGCGTAATAACCTGGATATCGAAAGGTGTGGCGTTTACGTATCCCGGAAGCATTCCCGTCACGAGTTCCACGGTGTTGGCAAGTATCCTCTCCGCATCATCGCGTTTAAGGAAAAAGAAATCTTTGCTCTCATTGTTAAGGGATACGGATTCCCCTTTGTTTATGCGATGTGCGTTCACCACTATATCCGAATTGCCTTCCTGTCTGTATATCTTTTCAAGTTTTGTGACCGGAATGCAGCCGCTTTCGATAAGATCTCTCAATACCTGTCCGGGACCGACGCTTGGAAGCTGGTCGGCGTCACCGCAAAGTATGAGTCTGGAGCCCGGCGCAATTGCTTTAAGCAGTGAGTTAAAAAGAAAAATATCCACCATGGACATCTCATCGACTATGACTACATCGGCATCGATGGGATTTTGTTCGTTTCTTGCAAATCTTGCGGCATTTACGTCGTCTTCAAAAGAACCGTTAAGTTCCAGCATTCTATGAAGCGTTCTTGCTTCGTATCCCGTAGCCTCGGTCATTCTTTTTGCCGCTCGTCCGGTGGGAGCCGCAAGCTCTATGTCCAGTCTTCTTTCTTCGAAGAACTTAATGAGCGTATTTATGGTGGTGGTCTTTCCGGTACCGGGACCGCCGGTGATTATGGATACACCGTTTGTAAGAGTCGAAAGTACTGCTTCTTTTTGAAGTGTCTCCAGCTCGATATCGTTTTCTTTTGATATCCTGTCAATGGAACGCTTTGCGTATTC
>CAMPBP010000027.1 GCA_946639085.1 uncultured Lachnospiraceae bacterium | reverse complement strand
AACCCATAGCTAGCGCTTAGGAGGCGCTTGTTTTATCCGTTAAACTACGAGAACATTGAAAACCGATTATTCGGGATAGATTATGGTTCCCTGTAACCAAATATTGCCCTTAAATCTTCTTCCGACTTCGGGCTCACCCAAAAGATCGCCTTTATTTATGCAAATTGCAATCTTCACTTCATTGCAAAGAAGCATCATCTGGTATACTTCTTCTTCGGTAAGTACGTTCTTTACCAGTCTGCAGCTTACAATCTCTCCGAGAACCGAATATTGATCGCACTCAACACCGTAAGGCATAAAGTATGTATCTACCAAAGTAAATAGATCATAATTCTTTATCTTTCTGGAAATCTGCGAATACATGTCCATATCGTTCAAAGTTAACGATTCCATGGCGTTTTCGTCGCCTTTCCTCGCAGCTTCCATCAGTTTTTCACGAGTCTTTTTGTTTTCTTTTGCCTTGATTACCTCATCGGGCTTCTTTAAAAGCGGCATAACTATAGTACCTTCTAAAGATAGACCTGTCAATGAAAGCTTAGTATCCGAAGAAGGCAGAGAATCCGTGTTTTTCTTGATGATGTAGGGTATCTTGTTTGCAAGATAGAAGATGATCGTAATACCGACTCTCTCATCCTCACAGATTCCGGCATAAGAAATCGTGGCGGCGTGTCTTTCCACTGTTATCTTCTCGGTGGAAGAAATGTTGTCAGCCCTGAAAAAAGGATAGCTGTAATGATAAACAAACTTATCCTCTTTGTCCATTTCTCCGCAGACGGTTATCCCCATTGCGGGTCCGAAATAAGTTGAATACTCGGCCAACAGGATATCGTTATCGTATGTGGTAAAGAAACGCTCTTTTGAATTTTTAATTGTTATATCGATCAAAGGCTGCGTGATCTCCCGGCTTTTGAAACCGGAAAATCCCACTGCCCGCAAATACTTGTGCACTTTTCTTTCCTTATTGTAACTTGGTCTTTCCACCCATATAAGGTCTTAATACTTCGGGAATATCAACGCTTCCGTCGGCATTTAAATGATTTTCCAAAAATGCTATGAGCATTCTGGGAGGTGCAACGACCGTATTGTTTAACGTATGAGCAAAATACTTATTTCCGTCTTTATCTTTTACGCGGATCTTAAGTCTTCTTGCCTGAGCATCGCCGAGGTTGGAACATGATCCGACTTCGAAATACTTCTTCTGTCTGGGAGACCACGCTTCAACATCGTAAGATTTAACCTTAAGATCTGCAAGATCGCCCGAACAACACTCAATGGTACGAACCGGAATGTCCATGGATCTGAAAAGATCAACGGTATTCTGCCAAAGCTTGTCAAACCACATCTTGGAATCTTCGGGTTTGCAAACTACGATCATTTCCTGCTTTTCAAACTGGTGAATTCTGTAAACACCACGTTCTTCTATACCGTGAGCACCTTTTTCTTTTCTGAAACAAGGTGAATAACTGGTAAGAGTCAAAGGAAGTTTTTCCTCGTCGGTGATTGTATCGATGAACTTACCGATCATTGAATGCTCGCTTGTTCCGATAAGATAAAGGTCTTCACCTTCGATCTTGTACATCATTGCATCCATTTCGGCGAAACTCATAACGCCGGTAACTACGTTTGAACGGATCATAAAAGGAGGAACACAATAGGTAAATCCTCTGTCGATCATGAAATCTCTTGCGTATGCGATAACAGCGGAGTGAAGTCTCGCAATATCACCCATAAGATAGTAAAAACCGTTTCCTGCAACTTTTCCGGCTGCATCAAGATCGATTCCGTTAAATTTCTCCATGATCTCGGTATGATAAGGAATCTCGAAATCCGGAACTACGGGCTCGCCGTATTTCTTGATCTCAACGTTTTCGCTGTCATCTTTTCCGATGGGAACCGTAGGATCGATAATGTTGGGAATAACCATCATTATCTTGTTTGTCTTTTCTTCCAGCTCTTTTTGCTTTTCGTCAAGTTCTGCAAGCTTTTCTGCTTCCCTTGCCACTTCTTTTTTAAGCTCTTCGGCTTCTTCCTTTTTGCCCTGCTGCATCAATGCGCCGATATTTTTGGAGATCTTGTTTCTGTTTGCCTTAAGATCGTCGGCTTCCTGCTGGGTTTTTCTGCGGGCTTCATCAAGTTCTATCACTTCATCTACAAGCTTGATCTTCTCGTCCTGAAATTTTTTCCTGATATTTTCCTTTACGGCATCAGGATTCTCTCTTAAAAATTTAATGTCAATCATCTCAAACTCCTTTTACATGATAACTTTTTCAATATATACGGTTCTGACATCCAAAAGATCGATGATCCTTTCTTCGGTAATGTCCGCGCCTTCTACATCTTTAACCACTTTAAGAACCGGTCTTTCCGGGAATTGCTTGTTTTGCCTGAGCACTATCGCGATCTCACCGGTGTTTAGAGAAACAAGACTTCCGGCAGGATATACTGCGGTAAATTCCAGGATAAGATCCACAAGTTTATCGGAAAACTTGGCTCCCTTGGTCACTTTCAAATATTCAACGGCTTCGTAAACTTTTGTACGCTGACATCCGATTCCGCATATCATTTCATCGAATGCATCCGTTACTTCAAGAATCTGAGATGTGATATCCGGATCCTTGGCATGCATGGGAAATCCCGAACCGTCAAGTCTTTCATGATGCTGAAGTATCATGAGTTTACTCTCTTTGGATATCCATTCTTCTTTTTCCAACGAAGTAAATGCGTAAACAGGGTGCTTTCTGTATTCACCCTTCTGCTTTTCATCAAGCTCGTCTATATCAATATTTGTATAAGCAAAATCCAGATAACGAAGTCCTATGTCATGGAACAGACATGCAACACCAAGGTCATGCATCTGCTCACGTGAAAGTTTGAGTTTGGCAGCCAGCAAAATCGCAATCGAACAAACGCTTATGGAATGTTCGTAGATATCGGCACTTCTTTCTCTGATATCAAAGATCTGCTCAACTATCTCTTCATTTTCCAAAATGCTTGAGATGATGCTGTCGGCCGTTTTGCTGAGTTCTTCAAGCTCGGCATTGTCGGAATAAACGTGTCTTTCCAGTACCGATCTGACTTTCTCTTTGAAAATGTCCTCAACATCTTCTCGCAATATTTGAACTTCTTCGGGCATCAGTTTTGTATCGTCGATCAAAACCTCGGTAATACCAAGTTCCATTAACTTGGAAACATACTCGGGCTTCAAGACAGTTCCTGCCGATAAAAGTTCGTGATAATCCTGCGTTGTTACGGATCTGGCCAGTTTTTCGTAACCGACGATCTCCGATAATTTGCAAAGTCTCAATTGATTATCCCCTATCTATCGCTTTGTTTAAAGCTTCCTGTTCTTCTTTCCCTAATGTAATCTCACATTGTCCGCCGATGATCTCTTTGGAATATGTATAACATCCGTCAGTTCCGTGAACTGAATTGATGATAAATCCGTTATCTTTTTCATTCAATAAAGCAAGTGAAAAACTTAATTTTCCGCCCATCTGAGGAAATGCGTCATATCTTACAAGGCCGGCTTTCTGATAAGTGGATTCGAGAGTATGATAGATAACTCTGATATCCTTCTTATTCTTCTCGCCAAGTTCTCTGATCCTTGCATTTTCTTCGAACATAAGACCTATCTCTTTTTCAAGACTCTTGGCATTTTTACCTGCGCAGAACTTGTTGTATCTTCTCTTTAGTTTACATAACTGTCCCCAAAGTACGGCAATAAGTATCACCGCTATCAAAAGAACAATTACCAATATGAATATGATAAGTCCCAGGTCTATATTTCCAAGACCCATTGAAGAAAGAAATTGGCTTCCCATTAAAGTCTCCTTGATCGTTATGGTTTAACGGACAATTTACCGATTATTTAAGTAAAAACTTGATCCTGTCAAGATCGTCGTTTGAATAAAATTCTATCTCGATCTTACCGGAACCGTCTTCCTTTGCGTTGATTGTTACTTTTGTTCCGAGTTTTTGCTTCATCTTCTCGGCTATATCTTTGTAAAAGATTTCAAGATCTTCCGAAAGTTCCTTCTTGGGTTTCGAAGGCTTGTCACTCTCTTTTACAAGTTTCTCTACATCTCTGACAGATAACTTGTTCTTTACGATCTTTTCAGCAATCTCGAGCTGTCTTTTCTCATCTTCTATACCGATGAGTGCTCTGGCGTGTCCTTCTGATATACTTTTATCGATAAGCATCTTCTGGACTTTCTTTCCGAGTTTCAGCAATCTTAAAGAGTTTGTGATAGTGGTTCTGTTTTTGGAAACACGTGAAGCCACTTCTTCCTGCGTAAGTGAATACTCGGTCATAAGATCTTTGTACGCCAACGCTTCTTCTATCGGATTAAGATCTTCTCTTTGAATGTTCTCGATCAAAGAAATCTCTTTTATCTGACGTTCGGTATAGTTTCTTACAAAAACAGGGACTTTTTTAAGTCCGGCAAGCTTTGCGGCTCTCCAACGTCTTTCACCTGCAACTATCTCGTAATGATCTTTTCTGTCCTGAACGAGAATAGGTTCAACAATTCCGTGAATCTTGATGGATTCGGCCAATTCTTCGAGTTTTTCTTTATCAAAGTTCTTTCTGGGCTGATCGCGATTGGGCGTAACATAATTAATGTCAACGACCTCTTCGGTGTTGCCTTCTTTTTTTGCAACATCTTCGATTATCTTGTCTTCAGCTACACTCATGGGAATGAGTGAATCAAGTCCTTTTCCGAGTCCTCTTGCTGCCATACCTGTCCCTTTCCTTCTTATATATATATCTTTAAATTTATTTCCTATTTTTTCTGATCAGTTCCTTTGCAAGTGATGAATATGCTTCGGCTCCTGCGGATCTCGGATCATACTCATTGATGGGGAGTCCACGGCTCGGTGCTTCCGCAAGTCTTATGTTTCTTGGAATGATCGTATCAAATATGTGTTGCTTTAATACGCTGCGTACGTTTTGAACAACATCTTCCGAAAGATTTGTTCTTGAATCGTACATTGTAAATACAACGCCTTCCATATCAAGCTCGGGATTGAGTCTCGATTTTACGAGATTTACCGTATAGATTAACTGGCTTAATCCTTCCAGTGCGTAATACTCACACTGTATGGGAACCAATACCGAGTCCGCCGTTGTAAGCGCATTGATCGTAAGTAAGCTGAGAGAAGGAGGACAATCTATGATAATGTAATCATATTTGTCTCTGATGTAATCAATCTCTCTTTTCAAAATGAATTCTTTAGACGGTGCGTCTATTAACTCAACTTCGGCAGCTGCCAGATTAACGTTTGCCGGAAGAATGCTGAGTCTGGCGTTTTCTTTTTTGATCACACATTCCTCAACGGAACAGTCTCCCAAAAGAAGTTCATATATTGAGTTTTCCAGTTCGTTCTTCTCAATTCCAAATCCACTGGTGGTATTACCCTGAGGATCGGAATCGATAACAAGAACCTTTTTTCCGTTTTCTGCCAAAGCCGCAGAAAGATTAATGGAAGTAGTTGTTTTACCTACTCCGCCTTTTTGGTTTGCTATCGCTATGATCTTTCCCATATATTGTTTCCTTATTGTTATACAAAATTTACTATAACACTATTTCCAAAGATGTTCTATACAAAAAAGATGTTTCACATTTGTGCTTTTTTGATGTTTCACGCCTGTTTTTTCAATATCTTGGGGTCATAATGTTTCACGTGAAACATATTTTGGGGTTGATCGAAATAAAAAGCACAATGTTTCACGTGAAACATGTTCTTGATCCGCATCACATGGAAACAATGTTATTTCTGATGGCAAAAACAGCTGCCTGAGTGCGGTCTTTTACTCCGATTTTCTTATAAAGAGCGGTTACATGATTTTTGATCGTCTGCTCACTTAACTTAAGAGTCTCGCTTATATCAAGATTACTCTTTCCGCTCACAAGCAACGAAAGAATCTGAATCTCTCGTTTCGTAAGACTTTTAACCATATCGGTTTCCGTCTCAAGCTGAACAAGTCTTGCATTTAAAGACGGAATGAGACTTGGCTCAATATATCTCTCTCCGTTGTAAATGAACTTGATCGCTTTTATAAGTTCTTCGGCTCCGGAATCTTTAAGAATATATCCATCGGCGCCGCCGTCCAAAGAATCAACAAGATACTCGACTTCGTTATGAACCGTAAGCATCATAACTTTGATAGTCTTGGATCTTTTCTTAATATCTTTAATGAGTTTGATACCTGAAGTATCCGGAAGATTGATATCAAGCAAAACGATATCTGGTTTGTTTTCCTCAAGTAAAGAAAGACATTCTTTTCCGGTCTGAGCAGAAGAAATAACCTTTATCTCAGAATCAAATTCCAAAAGATGTTTAATACCTTCACGTAACATTTTGTGGTCATCGACCAGCATAACATTAATGTTCATAAATTACCCCTCTTTGGAAGTCGGAATATTTACAGTAACTTCCGTACCCTGTGAAGAAGAAGAGATATTAACAAATCCTCCGATTATCTCCACTCTCTCTTTTAATATCTTCAAACCGAAATGATTGTCGATCGCTTCCGCACCGTCCGAAATACCTTTGCCGTCATCGGACACTTTAATGATAATGTTCGAAGCCGTTCTCGAAATGGAAATATCCAGTTTCGTGCCTTCGGAATGCTTGATGGAATTTATCATAAGTTCCTGAGCAACTCTGAAAACAGTAATCAGATAGATCGAATCAAGACCTTCAAGTTCATCAAGCTTATAAGAAATCTCCATGGTGGTTCTGTTCTTATAATTTGAGATCTGATTTTCCAAAGTCCTCTTAAATCCGAAATCATCGAACTGCATAGGACGAAGATCAAAGATCGTACCTCTTATATCATCGATGGTATCTTTGACGAGCTTCCTGTTGGATTCAATCTCAAGCTTTGCTCTTATGGGATCGTAATCCACAAACTTTGCCGATAGCTCCAGGTTATGCATTACCAAAGATAGATTCTGCAAAACCGTATCGTGAAGATCTGCAGCAATTCTTTGACGGTCATCTTCCTGTAATTCCAAAAGCTTCGCTTTACCGAGAGAGGAGATCACTCTGGCTTCTTCTTTGGAAGCTTCAAGTTCTTCCGGATTTAACTCACTTAATGAATCCAGCTTTTTTGTAACGTTCGAAAGCTTCTTATAGAGTTCGCGAACTTTATTCTCAAGTTCTTCGATCTCGCTCTTCTTTTCGGCCACAAGATCTTTGTAAACTCTTGAAGCGGATCTGGGAGAAAAAACGTTATAATCGTTATCATCCTTTTTGGAAAGAGATTCAATGTAATCATTGTTCTGACGAATCAACGTTTCTGTCTCAACAATCTGATCCTGCAACGATTTACGATCATCCAAAAATGTTTTTCTCAATTCCAAAATGATATTTTCAGAACGCTCTTTGGACATATATTTCCTGCCTTATCTATAATGGTTTTTTTGACGGAGTACCCGATTTGCGAGGATACTTGTCCGAAGTTTTTTCTTCTTTCCTGATTACAATGATCGTACGATTAAAATCGGTATTCGGAATGGTAAACTCACAAAAGCTTTCGATCTTTGAATTAAGAACATTCAAAGCGTTTTTGGAAAGAGTAATCTCTTCCTCGGCTTTCTCCGATTTATATGCGAAAAAGATACCGTCTTTTTTGATAAACGGAATGCAGTATTCGCTTAAAACCGGAAGTGAGGCAACGGCTCTGGCTGTAACAAAATCGAAGTTCTCCCTATAGTTAATGTTGTGAGCGAGATCTTCGACACGTCCGTGAACCGCGTTTATTCCTTCAAGTTCCAATTTTTCACATACAACATTCAGAAATTTAATTCTCTTTTCCAAAGAATCGATCAGAGTGATGTTAAGATCGGGCAGAAGAATTTTAAGCGCTATACCCGGAAAACCCGCACCCGTACCTATATCGGCCAATCTTTTATCTTTGGTCTTTACCGTAAGTTCATCCAAACCGCCGTACACTTTTACAAGTGACATGCTGTCGACAAAATGTTTGATGACTACGTCTTCCCATTTTGTGATCGCGGTCAGATTTATCTTCTCATTATATTCAATAAGAAGATGATAATAGTCTAAAAAGCGACAAAGCTGTCGCTTATCAAGATCGATCCCTATGCTTTTGGAACACTCTTCAAGATAAGAAATATCAATCTCCGACATTTATCATCAATCCTTACTTTCATTGTTCTTACTTAAATATATCAGCAAAACGGAAACATCCGCCGGAGTAACTCCGGAAATTCTGGAAGCCTGTCCGACATTTTCCGGTCTGAACTGTTTAAGCTTTTGTCTGGCTTCAAGTCTTAAACTCGAAACATCGTCATAATCGATATCCGCAGGAATGATCCTCTTTTCATTCTTCTTAAATCGATTGACCAGAATCATCTGTCTTTCAATATAACCTTCATATTTTATAAAGATCACAACCTGCTCGATCACATCGCTCGGAAGATCAAGTCTTTCGGGATCAAGCTCTTTAAGCATTTCATAAGACAACTCAGGTCTGCAAAGAAGTTCCGCAAGACTCGTTCCCGTATGCAAAGGACTGGAACCGTGTTCTTCCAAAAACTTGCAAACTCTTGCATTGGCACCGATTATCACGCTTTTAAGTCTTGCTACCTCTTCGTCGATGAGTTTTTGCTTCAAAAGGGTTTTTTCATAAAGCTCATCGCTAACAAGTCCGACTTCATGACCGACTTTTCTGAGTCGAAGATCCGCATTGTCCTGACGAAGGAGCAATCTGTGCTCGGCTCTTGAAGTCATCATTCTGTAAGGCTCTCTGTTATCTTTTGTAACAAGATCGTCTATCAAAACTCCGATATAAGCTTCCGATCTGTCAAGAACAATGGGCTCTTTATCAAGAAGCTTTCGGCTCGCATTGATACCTGCGATTATTCCCTGAGCCGCTGCCTCTTCATATCCTGAAGATCCGTTAAACTGTCCGGCACAGAAAAGTCCGCTTATATCCTTTGTTTCCAAAGAAAGCTGCAACTGATTAGGTTCGAGACAATCATATTCGATGGCATATGCATTACGCACGATTTTACAATTCTCAAGTCCCGGAACTGTTCTATACATCTTAAGCTGAACATCTTCCGGCAAAGAAGAACTCATTCCGCCCACATACATCTCATCGGTATAAAGACCTTCGGGCTCGATAAACACCTGATGTCTTTCTTTTTCAGCGAATTTAACGACTTTATCCTCAATTGAAGGACAGTATCTCGGTCCGGTTCCTTCTATGATTCCTGCATAGATCGGAGATCTGTCCAGGTTATCTCTTATTATATTGTGAGTTTCTTCATTTGTATATGTAAGCCAGCAAGAAACCTGTTCTTTTTGTATAGAGTCGGGATCGGTGGAGAAAGAAAACGGTACGATCTTTTCATCACCGAACTGCTCCTCCATCTTTGAATAATCAAGACTCTTTCCATCCATTCTCGCGGGAGTTCCGGTCTTGAATCTTCTTAATCTTATCCCGTTTTCCATCAAAGATGCGGAAAGAGAATTTGCGGCCTGAAGTCCGGAAGGTCCTGTGTAAGTTATGGATTCTCCGCAAAGACATCTTGCTTTTAGATAAGTTCCGGTACAAAGGATCGCCGCTTTGCAATAATAAGTGGTTCCCGTATTGGTAACGACTCCTTTAACAGTTTTCTTTCCGTTTTCTTCGTCAAACAATATCTTAACGATCTCGGCCTGCTTAATCGTAAGATTTTCCTGATCTTCAAGCACTCTTCTCATGCTTCGTGAATAATTGGATTTATCCGCCTGAGCACGAAGAGAATGCACGGCAGGTCCTTTTGAGACATTTAACATCTTCGACTGGATAACAGTCTTATCG
>CAMPBP010000026.1 GCA_946639085.1 uncultured Lachnospiraceae bacterium | reverse complement strand
AAGAAGAAAACACAACTGGGAAAGACTTTACAATGGGTTAAAGCCTTTGGAGGATAAGATCATTCTGCCGAAGCCTGTCGAGGGAAGCGATCCTTCATGGTTTGGTTTCATGATATCGGTAAGAGAAGGAAGCGGTCTTGAAAGAAACGCTATCACGAAATATATAGAGAGCAATAACATTCAGACAAGACCTGTTTTTTCCGGAAATCTCATAAAGCACCCGGCATTTGACGGTATAAGGAACACCGATGCATACAGGGTGGCCGGAACACTCGATACCACAGATTACATAATGAACAATTCATTCTGGGTCGGCGTATATCCGGGAATGACGGACGAGATGATCGACTACATGGCTAAGATCATTACGGAAGCGGTAAGATCTTAAGAAGGGCAGACAATGAGTTATTCAATATCCGAATTGGAAAAGGCAGCAATGGAGATACGTAAGAATCTTCTTAAGCTGTGCAATAAGGAAGTCATTCATATAGGCGGAGACCTTTCCATTACCGATGTCATGACGGTTCTGTGGCTTTATAAGATGAATTATGATCCAAAGAACATAAAAGACGAGGCCAGGGACAGGTTCGTTCTTTCAAAAGGTCATGCCTCGGCCGTGACAAGCTTTTGTCAGGCAGCGCTCGGCTGCTTTTCACCCGAAGATGTTATCAACGAGTATGCCAAGGATCAGGGAAGATTCTCCATGCATTCCTGTAACATCGTGAATCCTTTTGTGGAAGTATCGACCGGCAGTCTGGGACACGGTATGCCCATAGCATGCGGAATGGCAGCGGGTCTTAAACTTAAGAAAAACAGGACAAGTCGTGTATATACCGTTATGGGTGACGGCGAGCAATCCGAAGGCTCCATATGGGAAGCCGCCATGAACGCGGTCCATTGCAAACTGGGAAATCTGGTGGCCATAGTGGATAACAACGGTCTTGAAGCCGACGGATATATTGAGGATCTGACGGGCCTTGGAAACATCGCCGACAAGTACAGATCATTCGGATGGAACGTAGCAGAGATTGACGGAAACAATATAGAAGAGATAAAGAAAACCTTCGACTCACTTCCTTTACCCGACAGTGATGTGCCCACATGCATTGTTGCACACACCGTAAAGGGAAAAGGTGTGGATTTTATGGAAGACGTACAGCGTTGGCACGCCGGAAAGATAACCGACGAGCAGCTTACCGCGGCAATAGAGGGTCTTGAAAAAGCATATTTTGCGAGGTGGCAGTCATGAGTAAAAGTTACCTCAGAAACGTTATCGGCGAATACATGAGCGTACTCGGCGAAAAGAACGACAAAGTATTGGTTATAAATGCGGATCTTGCTGCCACATGCAGAAATAAGACTTTTAAAGAGAAGTTTCCGGGAAGGGAATTCAGTGTCGGAATAGCCGAGCAGAACATGGTTTCTTTCGCAGCGGGTCTTTCACTTGAAGGATTTATCCCCTTTGTATTTTCCATGGCTCCTTTTCTTACCATGAGAGCATGCGAGCAGGTACGTACCGATGTGGCTTACGGAAACAAAAACGTCAAGCTCATAAGCGTATATTCCGGAGTGTCCGGCGGAGTATCCGGCGCGACTCACTGGGGACTTGAGGACATAGGAATAGTTACTTCCATGCCGGGGATAAATGTTATCGAGACAAGCGATAAGGTTTTGGCGGAAAAGATGCTTGAACTTTCCGTAAAATATGACGGCCCGGTATATATCCGCTGCAGTGTCGAACCTTGCGAAGACATATATGATGCGAGCGAAGAATTTTCTTTCGGCGGATCGAAAACGGTATTCGAAGGAAAGGACGGAGCCGTTCTGTGCGCCGGCGTAACGGTGGGATATGCACTTGAGGCAGTAAAAGAAGTTGAAAAAGAAACAGGTAAAAGATTCAGAGTAGTGGATCTTTATTCCATCAAACCCATAGATAAAAAGGCCGTGATCGATGCCGCAAAAACCGGAAAGGTGATCGTTGCCCACGACCATAACGTATACGGCGGACTGGGATCCATGGTATCGAAAGTCATTTGTGAAGAAGGCATGTCGACAAAATTTGTAAATATCGGCGTACCGGACAGATTCGATGCAATGGCTCATGCGCCTTACCTTTACGAAAAGTACGGTTACGATGTAAAGGGCATCAAAGAAGCAATACTTAAGATGATTTAGATCAACCGAGAGATTGTTAAGAGGGAAATGTTGAAAAAGATAATCGTTACCGGCGCAACCAGTATGCTGGGAACAGCATTGATTGATGTTGCCGCAGAAAAAGGGACTGAGGTGTATGCCATAGTCAGACCCGATACAACAAGACTTGACAGGGTAAAAAGATCGGACATGGTGCATGTTGTAACGTGCGGGATAAACGATCTTGATAAATTAAGCGGCATACCTTCGGACTGCGATGCTTTATATCATTTTGCCTGGGAAGGCGCTAATAAGGAAGAGCGCGATAATCCGATGACACATGCAAGGAACATAAAGCATACCCTTGATGCGGTGGAGGTTGCAAAGCGATTTGGCTGTAAAAAGTTCATAGGAGCGGGTTCTCAGGCCGAGTACGGACCGGTAAAAGGATTGATCGATGAGAATACACCCTGCAATCCCAAAACCGCCTATGGTATAGGAAAGCTTTCTGCCGGGTTTTTAAGTAAGAAGCTGTGCGAGAAGTACGGTATCACGCATATCTGGGGCAGAGTGTTCAGCGTATACGGCCCTCATGACAATAAAGGGACAATGATCGATTATGCGATGGATCGTTTTTCAAACCGTGAAGAAGCAAAGTTTTCTTCGGGAGAGCAGACCTGGAACTACCTTTACGAAAGCGATTGCGGCATGATCTTTTATCTTCTCGGGGAAAAGATCGAGAGAGATTCCATATACAGGATAGCTCATCCCGAATCGAAACCTTTAAGAGATTACATATCGGAACTTGCCGATATCATGGGAGCGTCGGAACTGTGTTCTTTTGCGCCTAAGACAAATGACGGTTCGGTTTACGGTATTGAAACGAAAGACGAAAAACTTTATTCCGACATAGGTTTTGTGCCGGAAGTAAGCTTCCCTGAAGGAATAGGAAGGATAATCAGGACACGGGGATTATAGATCATGAAAAAGATAAGCATTTTAATTCCTTGCTATAACGAAGAAGAAAACGTAAAACCCATAAGTGAGGCATTGGTCGGGCTTATAGAGAAAGAACTGTCGCAATATGAGTATGAGATTATCTTTATCGATAACAATTCTTCCGACAATACGAGACCTTACTTAAGGGAAATATGTGAGAAGAACAAGAATATAAAGGCAATCTTTAACGCCAGAAATTTCGGACAGTTTAATTCTCCCTATTACGGATTAATGCAGACAACCGGCGATTGTACGATACTTCTTTGCTGCGATTTCCAGGATCCCATCGAATGCATTCCTTCGATGGTAAAGGCCTGGGAAGAAGGAAACAAGATCGTCATAATGCAAAAGACCACAAGTGATGAAAGCAAGATCATGTATTTTCTTCGTACCTGCTATTACAAAACGATACGCAAGTATTCGGATGTTGAGCAGATAGAGCATTTCACCGGATTTGGTCTTTACGATCGATCTTTTATCGGGATCATCAAAGAACTTGACGATCCGACTCCGTTCTTAAGAGGAATAGTTGCGGAATTCGGTTATAAGATCAAGATAATTCCTTACAATCAGCAAAAAAGAAGAGCGGGAAAGACACACAACAATTTCAACACACTTTATGACGCGGCTATGTTAAGCTTCACTTCTTTCACGAAAGTCGGTTTACGTTCCGCCACTTTTGTCGGATTCGGAATCGCTTTGGTATCCATGATGATCGCAGTTGCATATCTTATTATGAAACTGTTGTATTGGGACAGATTTGAAGCGGGCATGGCTCCGATGGTACTTGGAATGTTCTTCCTTGGTGCGGTGCAGCTTATCTTCCTTGGACTTATCGGTGAATACATACTGAGTATAAATCAAAGGCTTAAGAAAAGACCGTTGGTAATAGAAGAAGAACGCATCAATTTTGATGACAAGAGGGATACAGATGTCAACTGATTACAAAGAGTTGTTAAAGTCATATAAAGGAAAAAAAGTTCTGGTCACAGGCAATACAGGATTCAAGGGAAGCTGGCTTACTTACATTCTGTTAAGTGCGGGTGCCGATGTTTGCGGTTATTCGCTGAAACCATCCACCGATCCCAATCTTTTTGAGATTGTCGGACTTGATAAAAATCCTCACTTAAAGCAGGTATATGGGGATGTGAGAGATCTTGATGCGTTAAAGAAAGCCTTTGCGGAGTTTAAACCGGAGTTTGTTCTTCATCTTGCCGCGCAGCCCATCGTTCGAGATTCGTATAAAGATCCTGTATACACATACTCAACAAACGTGATGGGAACCGTAAACATATGCGAATGTGTGCGCTTATCAGCCACAGAGAAGTCCGCAGGCGGTTTCAAGGAAGCCGGATATGACGGAGTAAAGTCTTTTTTAAACGTCACTACCGATAAAGTATACAAAAACAACGAAATAGATTACGGATACAAAGAGGAGGATCCCCTTGACGGTTACGATCCTTACAGCAATTCAAAGTCATGCTCGGAACTTGTGACACACAGTTATAACAGTTCCTTTTTGAAAGATCTCTCCATAAGCGTCAGCACTGCCCGCGCAGGTAACGTTATCGGAGGCGGAGATTTTTCCAACGACCGTATCATTCCCGACTGTGTGAGAGCTCTCATGACAGGTACCAAAGAAAGCAAGCCCGCGGTAATAGGGGTGAGAAATCCTTATTCCACCCGCCCTTATCAGCATGTTTTGGAGCCGTTGTTCGCCTATCTTATGATAGCAATGAAACAATACGAAGATACTTCATTTGCAGGCTATTATAACGTCGGACCCGACGATTGCGACTGTGTAAATACAGGCGATCTTGTAACACTGTTTACCGATTCGTGGAATAAAGTGAAATCAGATAAGCTTCCGGTGATCTCATGGGAGAACCGAAGCGAAGCCAACGCTCCTCATGAAGCGAATTTCTTAAAACTTGACTGTGCCAAACTAAAGAAGGTGTTTGACTGGACACCCGGATGGCATATAGGTGAAGCTGTCATGGAAACGGTGAACTGGACAAACGCAAGACTTGAGGGCAAAGATATATTGAAAGAAATGGATAACGAGATAGCAAGATACGTAGATCATACGATTGCGTAACAGTCTTTATATCCCATCGAAAGCGCCAGATTTCCGGCAATTTCACTCTTGTAGCCCTTCTCGCAGAAGAAAATGACAGGTACGTCTTTTCTTTCCCCCGCGAGATACGGATTTTTGACATACTCCTGAAGCGGTATGTTGACCGCACCTTTCATATGGCCCGCTTCAAAATCGGCAGGCATTCTGAGATCGATGAGCACCGCTCTTTCGTTTTGTGAAACAAGCGAAAGAGCGGTTTCTTTATCCGTTGTTTTAAGTGTATTTAAAGACAGATCGAAAGCTTTGACGGGAGTTCTTTTGGAAGCATCCAAAGTCTTTGCTGCTATGGACTTTGCTTCTTCATAAGAAACAGGCTCTTTTAACGCAAAAACAATATCTCCGCTTTTGGTGACAAGGGGCGACATAATTCCTTTAAGATACACTTCGGCTATGTCCGCTACGCAAACTCTGCAGTCGTAAAGATCTTTTAACACACCCGCGGCGTGCCAAAGCGAAACATCGACATCTTCTTCGCCAATCACCTTTTTTATGAATCCGTGAACAAGTTTTGCCGCTTCGCTTCGTGTCAAAACTGCGTCGAAAGATTCGCTTGCAGCGTCTTTATAATCCAAAAGCCGGATAAATTCTCTTACGGTGATATCGGCTTTATCAGTCATTCACACTGATCCTCAACGTTACGTTTCCGCATGCTTTCAAAGACGAAACTTTGAACACACCGTCATTTGACGTCGTAGTTTCGCCGGTGAAAAGATCTTTTACGCTGTAACTCTTTGCATTCTTAAATGCATCGGCGTTCACCATCTTGCGGCCGATGAACTTAATTATCGTTTCAACGTCGGTACGGTAGCCTTCGTTCTTATCCGCTTCGCTTACGTTTATAAAAGAAAGCGCCACAGAGTTGTCACTTAAAGGCTTTGCCAGTATATCGACGCGGTCGATGTTCGTGATGTACTCCGTGTCGGGACGGTCTTTTTCAAGTGTCGAGAAGATTCTTTTTGCCTGAATGCCCAGAGCATCCTGATTAAGGGCGATGAGCTCTTTGTTTGCGATCACGTTGTAGATCTTGTCGCCTTTTTCTACGCGCCTTAGATCAAGCCCGAGCATAAGAGGGGAATTGAGCATGCACCACATCGCCATGTGAGTCTCGTTCATGGTGTCGGTAAGGCCATTCATGCCGATCATCATCATGTCCGGATCGTTCCAGCCTTTATCAAGACCCGCAAATTCGTCCATCACGACGGCTTTGTTGTATTGGCTTGTGACACCTGTGGTGTAATCGCTCTTCCAGTTGCCCTTTCCCGGATCGCCGTCGCTTCCTACGCAGAATGTAATGTCGTTAAGGATCCTCCACGAGTTGCCAACCTTCTTGCCCCAGTTCTGAGGCTGAGTCTTTCCCCATTCGCAGATCGAGAGCAGGATCTCGTTACCGGGATCTTGTTTGTAAAGTTCTTCCGAAAGCGTCGCATAAGACGCAAGAGTATTCTCCTGTCGTCTGTGGTTCATAAGCCTTATGGTATTTACACCCTGGGCAAACTGTATCGGAATCGCCTCCGACCATTCAAATTCGGTGGTTGAAGCGGTTTCTTTTAACAGATCGTCATACCAATAAGAAGTACCTTCGGAATTGTTGACTGCCACCTGAAGCCAGTTTCCGCAACCTTCTTTGCGCCCCGAGGCGTACTCCACAAAAAGGTTGTATTCGCCGGCTGTTTTCATATAAACGTCAAAAGTCAGCTCGCCGCTTCTTAAATATACCGGCGAGTGCATGGGGCCTGTTCCGTCGAAAGTTCCGATGAACCTTACATGATCGTCTCTTACCTCTATGCCGTTTCCTCTGATCTTTCCTTCCTCTGTCGCACTGAACACTTTATCGGTATATGCCCCGATCTTGATGCTTCTTATGGCGGGAGTAAAAACGTATCTGGCATTTTCTGCGTTGGAAAACGTTGCATTGTCCCAAAGATAATAGCAGTTGTCCACCTTAATGAAATCTATTCCCCACTTAAGATACGAAGCGGCGTCTGTCGCTTCATGTCCGCATGTTCCCACTTTCGCACCCGCACAAAGATTGGTTCCGATGTCGTTGTACATACCGAACTTAAGTCCTTTTTCATGCAGATAGTCAGAAAGAAACCTAAACCCATGAGAGAACTTTGTTTCTTCGTTGGAAAGTTCTCCGTTTACTCTCTCGGGCTTATAGCATCCGTCATCCAGGACAACATATTTGTATCCGAGTTCGTCCAGCTCAAGCTCCTTTATCTTGTCAGCCATGGCTATCGTAAGTGCTTCGGTATTGCCGCTTCCGAATGCGTTCCAGCTGTTCCATCCCATTGCGGGAAGGAGTCCGTTCTTTTTGCCCGGAATAAATTTTCCGTCATCGAAATTATCGAATCTGTAAGAGTTATCGTTTAAAACCACCGGTCTTTCGGGATATTTTGTTGCCATACGCTCCTCCGTGGGTATAAGTGTTTTCTTTTTGCGATTTAAGAAAGCAACACTTGAGTATTAATTGTTATGACAGAAATGTATCATATCTGTAAATCAGTTTACAAGACTGTTTACGGAGGTTCAATATGGCTCAGATCAATGGTGTTTATTATTCACAATGTCTCGTAAAGCCCGTTCATTACACGGCGATACTTTGCAATGACAACGCGCAGCCCACAAACGGCAATCCTTACTACGATCGTCCCGTCAAAAATGTTTATCTCTTACACGGATATTCCGGAAGTGATACGGATTGGTCTGCAAATACACCCTTAGGCGAATATGCAAACATGTTCAATGTCAATTTCTTTATGCCTGACGGCGGAAACGGTTTTTATTTAGACAGAGAAGAAACCGGGGCACAGTATGCCGGATATGTCGGCAAAGAATTTGTTGAATACACAAGAAAGACTTTCGGCCTTTCCGATAAAGCGGAAGATACGATCATCGGAGGTTATTCGATGGGCGGATTCGGAGCTTTACATACGGCATTGATGTTCAATGAAACATTTTCGGTCTGCATAGCGCTTTCTTCGGCTTTGATCGTCAGCGGTGTAAAGATGATGAAGCCCGGCGAAGGCAACTCGGTAGCCAATTATGCATATTACAGGACTGTTTTCGGCGATCCCGAAAAGCTCGATACATCCGTTAACAATCCCGAATTTTTGATAAAGGAACTCTTAAAGGGCAAAAAGAAGATCCCTGCCATCTATCAGGCATGCGGAAGCGAGGATTTCCTCATTGAGCCAAACAGAGAGTTTAAGGCATTTCTTGATGCCAACAATGTTCCGGTACAATATTTTGAAGGTCCCGGTGTACACGATTTTGTATTCTGGCGCGCTCAGCTGAAAGCAGGTCTTGAGTGGGCTCTTAACAGATAAGACTCAGAGGAATATATGAAAAGCAGTGCTTCTTTAAAACTTATTGGCGACGGGTATGAAGGTTTTTATACCGCCGGCCTTACCATGATCTCAAACGACAGCATTAAAAGATTCAAAAGCGTCCGCTCCGATGAGAGCGAAACCGTGTTAAAGACAGACGACGGTCTCACTCTTTTTGTTACGCATGTCAGGGACAAAGAAAGCGATGCGACAAACGTGGTCACTTCCTTTAAGAATGACGGCAAGGAAGCCGTAACTCTTGAGATGATGACGTCTTTTCTTCTTACCGGAATAAAGGCCGATAAGGTTCACAGGATAAGGTCGTTCTGGAGCGAAGAAGGACGACTTAAGACCGACGTACTTGCCGATCTTAACCTCGAAAGAGCATGGAACAATATGGCTTACCGTGTTGAAAAGTTTGGTACCGTGGGCACCATGCCGGTAAGGAGTTATTTCCCTTTTGTGGCGCTTGAAGATTCGGAAAGCGGCACGTTCACGGGTGTGCTTCTTTGTTCGCCCGCTTCATGGCAGATAGAGATCATCATAAGAGAAGACGATACTTATACGCTCGCGGGAGGTATCGCCGACAGAGATTTTGGACACTGGAGCAAAGAGATAAAGCCCGGAGAAGAATTTATTGCACCGAGAGCCATAGCGGCAACGGGCAATTCACTTTTGGATGTATGCGACAAGCTTGTAAAGGCGCAACATCCCGACATCAGTCCCGTTGACGACCACATGGGTATAGTATTCAACGAGTATTGCACAACATGGGGGCATCCCTCTTACGACAATCTTAAAAAGATGGCGGACAAGCTTGAAGGAAAGGGAATACAGTATCTTGTCATGGATTCGGGCTGGTACGGCGCCACCGACAGTAATTGGTGGGAGTCGACCGGTGACTGGGAAGTGAACGAGGAGATATTCCCGGGCGGACTTAAACCGATATGCGACTATATCAGAAATAAGGGCATGATCCCGGGCATATGGTTTGAATATGAGACTGTCGGATATAAATCGAGACTGTTTAACGACGCGGAACACTTGCTAAATAAGGATGGCCATGTACTTACGGTCGGAAACAGACGATTTTTGGACCTTGAAAACCCGTGGGTAAAGGATTTTCTTGATAAGTATGTGATAGGTCTTTTGAAGGATTCGGGCTACGGATATATCAAAGTCGATTATAACGATACTCTCGGTATAGGTGTTGACGGGCCGGAAAGTCTCGGTGAAAATTTACGAAGAAAAGTTGAGGCAAACCGAGATTTCTTTAAGAAAATGAAAAAAGAGATCCCCGACCTGGTGATCGAAAACTGTTCGAGCGGCGGTCACAGACTTGAGCC
>CAMPBP010000025.1 GCA_946639085.1 uncultured Lachnospiraceae bacterium | reverse complement strand
GATAAGATCGTCGTTTATGTCTTTTAAGAAGATCATGAACTCATCGCCGCCGGTACGTCCCACGATATCGGTAACACGGAACTCGGTTCTTATCTCTTTACCGAGAGTCTTAAGAAGCGTATCGCCGAAAGCATGTCCCATGGTATCGTTGACTTTCTTGAAGTTATCTATGTCAAGGATAAACAAAACACCGTGACCGTTGGGATGGGAATCGATATAGTCCGAGATCATTCTTTCGGTAGCAGCCTTGTTCGTAAGCTCGGTCAAAAGATCCATATCGGCCTTGTCTTCGAGTTTTCTTCCTCGCTCACGAGACTTGGTGGCCGTGTAAATCGCAAATCCTATTGCAACAAGAGCAAATACTCCAAGCACTACAACGAGCTCGATAACCGTATTTTTCAGATTTCTGAAAGCACTGTCCACTTCGACGTCAACTTTGTACTGTCTTACACCGTAACCGATGTACCAGTCTTCTATCTTAACGGGAACACACACTATCGTACGGCTGTCGCCCTGGTAAGTGCTCTGTATAAAGCAGCCCGCACCGTTGTAGAGTTTTGCTTTGAAGAAGTTGTAATCTTCTCTCTTTGTTCCTTCCTGTATCGAAACAAGGAAAGATTCTTCGGTTAAGAACTTGCTGTCTTTATCGGTAAATCCGGGAAGAACGTTTAAGATCGTTCCGTCCTTTTTAAACAAAACCGCGAAAGATGCGTCTTCATAACCGTAGGCGGTAAATGTATCTCCTATTTCATCAATGTCAAGGAAGAACAGTATATGTCCCGCACAGGAAGTGATGGGATAAGATACCATTACAACGTTATTGTTTCCCATACCGTCATCTTCGATAAATGTATAGGTTACGTTTTCGATCTGTCCTTCTTCAAGATAAGCTTCGTAAAGATCGGCATCGTGAGTCTTTCCTTCATCGTCGATGGGTTTCTTTCCGTCGAAATGAACCATTATGCGATAAAACGGTGTATTCTTTACGACTTTATCCATAAGATAAACCGTCTCGTCGGTAAAGTTGTCACTGCCCTTGTCCGTGATGTAATCGTTGATCATGCCGCCGGTCTTTTCAGCCAGTGTAAGCGTATCGCTTAACTGAGAAGCCCATACGTTGGCGCTGCTAAGCAGCGTATCTTCGGCAGTCATGGTAGCGGTTGCCTTTCCTTCCTTCAAAAAAGACAACAGCAAAACAACGACCACGACAATAAATGCAATGCCAATGATCAGCCACGAAAACCAGGAATTCTTTTTTGTTTTGCCATCACTCATGTTCGTCCCCACTCCTTACATTCTCTTTTGATATATCTCCATCCTCTGCCTCCTCGGTTTCAGATTTGGTTTCTTCAATCTTATCAGCCTCATCGGACTCTTCTTTGTCCGTATTTACACTCCAGGTGTAATCATCGTTTTCTTCTTCCTTGGGCTCATACTTTTTAAAAGTCTTGTTGTACAAAAGAGCCGAGAAATATGCCGGCGCCGAAAACCAGAAAAGTATGCAAAAGCCTACCAGTGCTCCCACAGAAAACCAGATGCCGGTATATGTGAGTGCCAAAGGAAGTGCAGCAAATATCACCATCAATATCGTTTTCGGAAGAATGGTGAGACTCATCATAAAAGCATTTTTGATAGTCGTCTTTACCGGATTGTAGAAATGTGACTGTAAAGGGAATACATACAATACGATAAACACATAGAGGATCGAAGCTATCAAAAGTCCCACTCTTATAACGGAAGAAGTGCCTCCCACCACTCCGTTAACGATGATGTAAAAGTCAAATCCGAGAACGATTCCCGTCACAAAAACCAAAAGCCATATGATCGTTGCCTGCTTAAAGTTGAGCTTGAAGGATTTAAAGAAATCTTTGGTAATGTATCCTTCTTCGCCTCTTACAAGTTTAAGGCAACAATAGTGTAACGCAGTGAATGCCGCACCGGCAGTGATGATCGGGATACAGCAGACCACCGTAAGAAGGTTTAGCCACAAAAGATCCGCAACCTTGTTTAAAAACCTTACAAGCGGACTGTCCAAATCAAAAATCTTTCCCATAACTTTCTGTATTACCTGTCTTTCTTATTTTATCTGTTTGTACGTAACGTCATAATTCTCAACAAGCTTTCTGTACGTTGAAAGCTGCTTTGTGCTTGCCTTTGTTACGCCATCCATAATGCTGTCGTAAAATGCCGTGAAGGCACGTACTATTTCGAAACTGAGTTTCCCTTTTTGAGTTTCTTCGTTCAGTATCGAGATGACCTGTTCTTTTGACTTCGGCTCTCTGTAACTTCTGGGGCTTGTAAGCGCCGTAACGACATCGGCCACCTGGAGTATCATCTGAAGTCGGTTCATCTGATTTGCTCTCAATTTGTTTGGATAACCCGATCCGTCACATCTTTCGTGATGCGCAGTGATGATATCAAGGCATGCTTCGTCGAGTCTTCCCTGAAGTATTGTCTCTATTAACGGAACGTGATTTCTAAGTCCCTGCATTTCAATGTCGGTAAGCTTTCTCGGCGCTTCGAGAACATCTTTTGAAACGGAGCACATTCCGGCATCATGAAGTACCGCGGCACAACGCAAAAGTTCGGTATCCTCTTGTGATAAAAGAAGTTTATCCGCCAATTGCACGCATATGTTAAGACATGCGACCGTGTCGACCATGGAATATTCGCTTCTGAAACTTACGCAACTCATAAGGCCCATTAAGAGATTGTCTTTTTCTTCGTTGGTGAAGATAAGATACTCATAAAGCTCCTCAAGTTCTTCTTTGTACTCTCCGCTTGAAAGCTTCTCGAAAACGTTATATCTCTTTTGTGCCTGGTACAAAAGGTCAAGCGCCTTGGGGGCATATTTCGTGCCCGATTGCTTATTGAACATCATATAGTCGAACTTACTTCCGAGAATGTTGGAATACATATCCATTTTCTCGGCAACGTTAAGATAATATATGATGTCTGTAAACTCGTACTCAACCTTCGGTATTTTATCGTAATCCGTGTGGTGGTAAAGTATGATCTTTGCTCTGTCTTTAAAGGGCATCAGATAAAGCAAGAAAAGATACCCGTATATCGAATGGGGCATGTAGTCACGTGACTCATACCTTAACTGATCTTCCATGTAGTCGGTCTTGAATGCACCGATATCATGAAGTGTGGCAATAAATGCAAACTCAGCCACTTCATACATCTCGTACTTATCAAGACACATTAACATCTTGTAAAGAATGTAAGCCGTTCTCTCGCCGTGCCTTATTACTTTGGGATCGATAAGCTTAAGGACTTCTTTTGTGATATAGTAAATATCTTTGCTGTGAATGAGTTTCATGGATTGTTGACCCTCAAGCCTATAGTCTCTCCAACAAGATCATGGGAGTGTAGACTATTCCGTTAGTATATTTTCGCACATCGGTGTCCATAAACCCGACCTTGCGATAAAATTCTTCGCCAAAGGGAGAAGAGTTGACCGTAAGTTTAATGCTCCCTCTTTCTTCCGTATGATCCTGCATCGCTTTTATAAGCGTGCGCCCTATCCCCATTCTCTGATATTCTTTGTCAACAAACAAAAGCGAAATATGTGTCTTTGCTCTTAATGTCGAAACCCCGACTATCTTTTCTTTGCACACCGCGATCCACATGGGATATTCGCCGATGTCGAACATGTTCTTTATAATGTCTCCGTTAATGAAATCACGGAAATTGGAAGTCCCCACCGGGCCGTAATCTTTTGCCTCGAATTCGTTAAACACCTTCCAGACCATTTCCATGGCCGGCTTAAACTCATCGGGCAAGGCTCTTCTTATCACGATATCGGAGTTGACGATATATTCCGCATTATCCATGCTTATTCCTCGATAAGCCAGTTATATATATCTTCATAGACCGTTTCTTTGTCGGTCTCGTTTAAGATCTCGTGTCTGTCACCCTCGTAAAGTTTTATCTTTACTTTCTGCATACCGACACTTAAGAACTCTTTGTAAACGCTCATGGGCGCCGTACCGTAATTACCCACCGGATCTTCTTTTCCGCTTGTAAAAAGAACACGGAGCGTGATCGGCATTTTTTCGATATTGGACTTTTTGTGAAGTCGCAATATCAGTTCTCCCATCGTCTTAAATCCGTTGCAGGGAAATACAAATCCGCACAAAGGATCTTCGATATAAGCGTCAACGACCGAATCGACTTTCGTGAGCCAATCTACGGGAGTTCTGGGATCTTTGATCTTTTTGTTGTAAGAACCCATCGCCAGCGCATAGATGAACTTTGAAGGCCTTGCGGCATGTCCGAAAAGACATCCGATCGATGCGAGAGTCTTAAGCAAAATGACTTCGGGCTTGGTAGGCATTCCGGTTCCCATGATTATCGCGCCGGAGATACCTTTACCGTATTTGAAAAGATAGTTTCTGAGTATAAAAGAGCCCATCGAATGACCGATGATGAAATAGGGTTTTCCCCTGTACATCTCCTCGGTCATCTTTTTAAGTCTGTGAACGTCTCTTACGACTACCGTCGCGGGATCCATTTTACAAAAGTATCCCTTTTTATCGTCTTTAATGCTCTTGCCGTGTCCGAGGTGATCTTCTGCGGTCACAACAAAGCCTTTATCTGTCAAAAATGAAGCAAAATCTTCGTATCTGTCAACGTGCTCGCACATTCCGTGCACGATCTGTACTACGCCTCTTACTTCGGGATCGTCAGGTTCCCACCTGACCGCATGAAGTTTTGAAACTTCGTCTCTGGAATCATAAGTAAAATCGATCCGTTTCATCTATAGCCCCCGAATGGTTATATTTTTCCATGATTACTTAAATTATATCCGATAAATCATATAAGCGCAACTGACACAAAATATCTCTAGTTCCAGAATTTCTGCACAAGCATATTGCTTCCGTCTTCATAATCTTCGGGATGTAAACTGTATTTAAAGAACGAATTGAAGCCGTGAACCCCGTGTTCAAAAGCAAACGGACATTTCATATCGGTATAATCGTACCTTTTTTCATATCCCGTACTGTGAAGAGTGATGTCACCGTTTTCTTTTGCCCCCTTAAAACTCCATATCTGAAGTGCATCGAGGGAACCGCCCTTGTTCACTGTTATCGTTCCGTCATTGGCGATCATGGAAACAAGATCGGGAGTATTCTCGTCATAATATGTTGAGAACAGTTTTCCGTTCACGATCAGATCGCCGTGATTTACCAAAAGGGCAAAAGGAAGCTCTCCGTCTATCACAAGCGTGCCGCCTTTCATAACGGTTATCCATATATCGTTGGGATCTTCATTATTATTCAGCTTCCTTGTCCAGTTTTCAATATCTCCCTTTATCGTTACCGTAGCTCCGGGAGCCACCGCAATGTTCCAGACTCCGCCCTTTTCGTACCAGAACTTTGAGGCTTTGTCTATTTCCATATCTCGTGCAATATAGATATCTCCGTCACGTACTCCGAAAAGATCCAGTTCGGAAGCATTAACGATCGGATTAAGTTTCTCGGATGTATTCTTATGATCGAGATAATCCAAAGAGCACGCATAATCGTATATTGCACGCTCTCTGGGAGTCATGCCGTACTTATCCAGATTTTCCGTATCCGTTATGTCATTTGAATATATCTCATAATCCGAAAGATCTATATCCTCGACCCACCACTTCTTTTCAAAGTTATTCTCGGGTGCTCGGTAACAAAGTTTGAAGGAACCGAATCCGTGGTAACCGTTCGCAAATCTGAAGGGAGGCTCCCTGTCGGTAAAGTCGAAACGCATCTCGGCGTTTATGTTTCCTTCTTCGGAAGCGTTTGCAAAAGACCATATGTGGTAAAGATCGACCGATCCGCTTCCTTCGGTGATCATCTTTCCGTCATTGGCGAATATGCCCCATTCGTTACCCCAGGAATCAAGTCCCACATCGTACGTGGTCTTTCCCCGTGTTATGAAAGTACCGGAATTGTTGCCAAGCTGAATGTACAAAGTTCCGTCTACGATCAGCGTTCCGCCCTTCATGACGGTTATTCCCGAATCTGTCGTCCAATCGCCTTTTAAGGTTGCCGTCACTCCGGGTCCGACGATCAGTTCATAGTAACCTTCCGTCCATGAAGGTGCATGTGCAATCTCCATGTCACGTGCTATGTATGCGGTACAATGATCCGGTCTCTTTGACAAAAGCATTTCGGAATCTGTGTAAGGTGTCACGGGAACTTTGACAGGCTGTCCGCCTCCCATTCTCGGTGAATAGTATTCAAGAGCGTTAAAATATGCGCTTTCTCTGGGAGTAAGACCGTTTTCGTCAAGACTCGCCTCATCTGAAGGGTCGTTTGGAAGCAATGCATACGCATCAAGTTCTTCCTCGCTTACTTCTTCGATCACATCTTCGTCGGTTGCTTCATAAGCTTCAACTTCTCCGGTATCGGACAATCCCTTAAGCTCGCCTTTAAACTGCTCGTCAAGCTCATCGAAAGTATATTCCGTTCTGATAAGACCCGTATTTGCCACCTTACCGCCGTTAAGATAATATCTGCCGCCGTTTCCCACGAAGAGTTCGCCTTCGTTTATATAATCTCCGTCCTCCTGATAAAACTGTTCTCCCCTTTCAAGCTCATGACGTCCGCCTTTTTCGACAAGGAATGTTCCGTAATTATGCGTCTCTCCCATTCCGCAGGAGTAAAGACCTCCGTCTTTTATCTTTACGGTACCTCGATTGTTTTTTTCGACCAAACCCATTCCCCATATTCCGTACAGTTCCACGGTGCCGTAATTTTCTATTGTCTCAACCTGTGTGGAAGAAAAGGATACATTCTTTCTTATGGTGACGGTTTCATTTTGGGGAATCGTAAAGGTTTTTCCCGAAAGATTTATCTCATAAACATGACCGTCTTCGCTTGCTTCTTTCAATTCTTCAAAAGAAGAAATGATCACCTGCGGGCAGAATACCGCTACACGGGTTCTGTCGAGGCCCGTAAGTTCAGAAAGATATTCGTTTGATATGATCAGTGTTTTAAGATTGGGAAGGCCGGCCACTTCATCAAGTCCGCCGCTTATCTTTGTATAACCAAGATCCAGATACTCAAGATCCGAAAGGCTGCCTATACCTGTAAGATCCACGGGATTTAAATTACATGACAGCTCGAGCCTCTTTAATTTTGTAAGGGTAAAAAGTAAAAAAACATCTTCCAGCGAATTACCCGATACCGCCAGTTCTTCCACGTTCTTAAGATTTGCAAGATCGTCCGCTTTATTTATAAATCCTCTCGGAACAACTTCATCACCGCTCGGAAGATAAATGCCTCTTTCATCGAGGGAAACGGGAGCCTCGATGGCACCGTTTTCTTCAGGACCTTCTTTAAGAGCGTTTCCGTATATATAAACTTCCGTGATCTTAAGATAATCTCCGGAAAGACCCATCTTCGCCAGATCCGAATCGGGGTCTATCATGTTTGAACGGGTATTGTTCCTAACGATCCAGAAGACCGCTGCCGCCACTATCAAAAGCGCGGCGATCACACCGAAGACAAAGGGTCTTACGGCCGCTTTCTTCTGTGCTTTTGTGACTGACAGTTTTGCCAATACGGGGGAAGAAAGAAGTTCAGAAACAAGGTCGTCATCGGAAGCAAACTCACTTTTTATAAGTGCCTGCTTTGTGGACAAAAGCATATCAAGTCCCTCGGGCAAAACCACCTCATCCATATATATGGGGATAATATTCTTGTCTTTTGAAACGGCATATGTGATGAGGGGTTCGGCGTCCGATACGTTAACAGCAGAGAGTATCACCACAAGGGCCGAAGCCTTATCGAGAACGCGTTTGTCTTTTGCCGTAAAAGAAGACGAAACGTAAACTTTCTTTTTGGAAGAAAGCTCTTTTATGATCGAATCGGTAAATTTGGTGAAAACGTTATTGTAGACAAATACGAAAGGTTCTTTGTTACCGTAGTAATTTTGCATCTTTCCTCCTTAATGATTGTTTGTCACCGTTACGTCAACGCCGTTTTCCACAAGGGGCGCGATCTTGCCGATCATTTCGACACTTACATAAACCCGCTTGAGATTATTTAACTTGGTAAGAACACTGATGTCCGTCTTTTCCGGAATGTTAAGTATATAAAGGGTTTCAAGGTTTTCAAGATTCTCTATACCCGAAAGATCCGTGATGGGATTGTCCGAAATGTCGAGATACTTAAGAGAGTTCATCTCCTCTGCTCCGGAAAGATCCTTTAACTTTTCATTTATCAAAGATAATTGCTCTATGTCTTTTTTCTTTATGAGGGTAAGTGAATTTACGTCTCCCTTGGAAACCTTCTCCCCCGCAACCGTCCATTCGTCCTTTTCGTATTTTACCGCTTTCGGATCGGAAACGATACAATTTCCGCATATGTGCACATACTTTGAATCCAGAGTATTTAACAATAACTGCATCGACATGTTGTCTTTGAACTGTGTTACCGAAACCTCGGTTTCTTCGGCCTCAACAGTCTTTGTCGTGATCCCTTTATCACCGAGAAAACCGTTTAATACAGCAAATATGTATAGGGCCAGCAACAAAGAAACCGCTATCGCAGCTATCGAAATATAAAGCCATATGTTCTTTTTGGATCTTTTCCCTGCATCCGTTCTTTCATAACCCGTTATGCCGTCTCCGATAAGGGAATCGGAAAGATTTTCTTTGAGCGTTTCCTTTAAATTTTCGGCCTCGGTGCAGTTTATCTTTTTAACCACACTTAACTGCATTTCCAGATCGGGAGAAAGAACACAGTCCTCAAGATTGACAACAATCATCTCCTTTTTCTGAGATACGGCATAATGGATCTCTCTTTGGCAGTTTTGTGACGAAAGAGCATTATTTGACAGGAAGATCAAAACCACTGCACTTTCTTTTAGCCTGCTTGCTACAACCTGAGGCCACTGCGCACCGATCTCTATGCCCTCGTCGTACCAGATGCGGTATTTTTCTTCGTGCAGAAGTTTTATTACTTCAAACACTTTTGCGCTGTCTTTGTGGGCATAGCTTATGAAAATGTAATCATCTTTTCCTTTGTAGGGTTCGAAAGGTGTGTTCTTCTTTGCCATGGTTTATCTGTCTCCCAAAAAAGGCGGTAAAGCATGACCTTTACCGCCTTTTGTAATTACAAACTACTAGCAGATCTCAGCACCCGAAGGCATTTCCTTTTCGGGAGTCATGAGTGCAAGCTTACCGTCGGGATCCTCGGCGCATAAGAGCATACCTTCGGATACGACTCCCGCAAGAGTTGCGGGCTTAAGGTTAACGAGCACCATTACCTTCTTGCCGACCATTTCCTCGGCACTGTAATGCTGTTTGATACCGGAAACGATCTGCTTTACGCTGTTTCCGATCTTGACCTGAGAGCACAGAAGCTTCTTTGACTTCGGAACTTCTTCGCACTTGATGATCTCGCCTACAGCAAACTGAAGCTTTGCAAAATCATCGTAAGTGATCTCGTCTCTTACTTCAAGTTCGATGGCGTTTTCTTCTTTAGCAGGCTCTTCGGTAACACCTGCCTCAGCCTTCTGAAGGGCTGCAATCCTTTCCATCTCGGCATGAACGTCGTTGATGTCAAGTCTTGCGAACAGGATCTTCGGAGAATCGGTTACTTTGTTGCCCGAAGGATATTTTCCGAACTCGCCAAGGGCATCGAAATCACGAAGCTTGTCATTAAGCTGGGTAGCAATGCTTTCCGCGGTATCGGGAAGGAAAGGATAAAGGAGGCTTGCTCCGATCATGATGCCTTCCGTTAAGTTGTACAAAACGGTTGCAAGTCTGTCTTTCTTTGCCTCGTCCTTTGCAAGAACCCAGGGCTCCGTCTCATCTATGTACTTGTTGAGTCTCTTAAAGAGAACAAATATCTCAGAGATCGCATCGGCAATATGGAACGTATCCATCTTAGCCGCAACGCGGTCATATGTGCTTACGGCTACAGCCTTAAGGTCGTCGTCAACGGCTTCTTT
>CAMPBP010000024.1 GCA_946639085.1 uncultured Lachnospiraceae bacterium | reverse complement strand
TCAGTGTATAGCCGTTTTTATGATACAGAGGCATTACACAAAAAAGCGCAATAATAACGGACCATGCGAGGATGATCCCCGCAAGGTCCACTATGTTAAGTCCTTTTTTTGCTTTTTTACTGTTGCCTTTAGCCATAGATACTCCCGTTTAGAACAAAGGCGTTGCGACTCCGTTATACATATCTTCCAGGTCGGTACGTAAGAAGAGATTGTCCCATTCATATCCGTCGGTACCAAAGCCTGTATAATATATTTCATTCAGATTCTTTTTATACGTCTCTTCGCTTACTTCTTTGCCGTTCCATCTGTAGATCATGGGGAACTCGCCGTCACCGATGGGATTGTTGTAATCTTCTTCGTATTCTCCCTCGCCAAGACATGTAAACTTGCCGTCTTTTAACTCATATACTATATCCCAGTAGTAGCCCATGTGACCTTCACAGCTGAGTAACAGGCCCGAACCGTACTGATAGGTAAAGTACAGTCTGTTGAGTTCAAGATCATTCACTTTTCCGTCATAATACGTGGCGATGACGTTTCCGCTGGCTTCACAGTCGCCGACACATACAAGTTCGGGAATGTCGTTTTCATCAAGGATCATAAATGCGAACGTAGGATGGCTTTCGCTTACGCCGCTGTTTTTGATGTAGTCGATATAAGCTCCGAGCCAGTTTTCGCCCGCTCCGGCACTGTGCTCAAATGCAAACTGATATGCGGAATCGTAATCGCGTTTCATACCCTGCTCGGAAAGGATCGTTGTCATATCTTCATCGTAATACAGATATCCGGCGTATCTTGATCCATAACACTGATATTTGTAACTGCCGTCCGCGTATTTGCAGACCGCGATGACATCGGGATATCCGTCTCCCGAATAGTCTTTGAAACCTATATCCTCAACCGAAACAAAAGGCGTGTCGGTAAAGTTCTTTTTATCCCATCTTCCGATATCCATTTGAACGACGCCGTCCTTTACGATCTTGAAGGAAACGTCTTTGTCGGATGATGTGGGCATGTAAGAATAGAACTGACATCTTCCGAATATGGGTGATACTATTTCGTAACATCTGTCGGGTATCATGTTCTCGTCGATCATCTGTCTGCAGGAAAGGAAGTGATATTCTCCGTTCACCTTTTCCATTGCAACTTCTGTTCTCGTAACGGCAAATCCGTCATCTTCAACCTGATCGTAGAAGTACTTGTCATATACAACATGAAGAACAAATATGGAATCGTTTATTGCCACACCGTCTTCAACCATGTAAGGAACAAAATTGGTGTCACCTTTGCACCTGTAATAGCAGTCACTCTCGGGATCGTATACCGCACCGTTTAAATAGTTGTGGAAATCTTCAAGTTCATATCCCGTATTTCTTATAAGAAAACTGTCTATCTCGTTCTTGGTTACTTTAAAGACCGGAATATATAACTGGTCTTCACCCATTAATTCGAGTACTCTTTCATACTCTTTATCAGTAACTTCATCGCTTCCCAGATCGTACAATACGGTATCAAGATTGGCGTCTCTTACATCGGAATAGTAAGTCTGCACAAACCCGTAACCGTAATCTTCCATTATGAGTTTGGTAAAGAAATCAACTTCCACCGAAGTAAGATCTCTCGTATTGGAATCGGCGGTGGTACCGACGCTTGAATCCGATTTGTCCGGAAGTTTGATGGAAGACGTTGTATCGCTGTCCGAAAAAGTATTATCGGATATGCTTACGGACGGCGTCGGCTCCTTTGAAAACGGAAGAGCACATGCCGAAATTGACATTGAAAGAATTAATAAAGCGCTTAAACACAGATTTTTCTTCATGCTGAGTGACTCCAAACTATAGGTGTTGATTACCCTTTCCCCGATAAAGTATATAATAACAAAAAACTACCCAAAAGGGTAGTTTTTATATGCTCTTTCATATTGAAAACGTAAGACTTTCTCCCGTTACGGGATGGTCAAAAGAAAGCTTGCACGCAGTAAGAAAAACATCTTTAATGCCTTTTGAAAGCGAATACTCAATGCTGTCTTTGCTTCCGTACTTTCTGTCTCCCAGTAAGGGAAGTCCCGCATTGGAAAGCTGAACTCTTATCTGATGATGCCTTCCGGTCAGGAGTCTTATTCTCAAGACAGCGCTCTTTTCATCTTCGCTTTCGACTTTGTATGTCAAAACGGCTTTCTTCGCGCCTTTCTCCTCGGGGCTTTTTGCGACTCTCGATACGTTGTTCTTAACGTCTTTTATAAGATAATCCGTGAGTTCGCCTTCGCCGGCCAAAGTTTTTTCTTTGTACACGACTGCTTTATACTCCTTGGAAAAGGAGTCCTCCGAAAGGCTTTTGGAAAGCACCGCTGCCGCTCTTTGATTTTTTGCCAGCACCACGATTCCGCTAACCGGTTTATCGAGCCTGTGTACAACAAAGATCTCGGGCGATTCATGCTTTGCCGCAAGATAGTTTTTTATCTCGCTCTCAAGGTCCTTCTCGCCTATTCTTCCGCCCTCTGTCGCAAGCCCGGCAGGCTTGTTCACCACGATTATATCGTTGTCTTCATATAGAACTTTTATGTTTTCCATAGGCTCAGATCTTGAAGCGATACCCAACGCCCCAGATCGTCTCAATATACTGGGGATTGGATGAATCAAACTCGATCTTTTCACGAATCTTCTTGATGTGAACCGTTACCGTGGCGATATCACCGATGGATTCCATATCCCAGATCTCTCTGAAAAGCTCGTCTTTTGTATATACGTGGTTGGGGTTCTCCGCAAGGAAAGTAAGAAGGTCAAATTCCTTTGTGGTGAACTGCTTTTCTTCACCGTCAACCCATACACGTCTCGCGGTCTTGTCTATCTTAAGACCTCTTATCTCTATGATCTTGTTTTCGGGCTTTGCGTTTGTGTTTACAAGTCTTTCGTACCTTGCAAGATGTGCCTTTACTCTGGCAACAAGCTCGCTGGGGCTGAAAGGCTTAGTCATGTAATCGTCCGCGCCGAGACCCAGACCTCTTATCTTGTCGATATCATCTTTCTTGGCCGATACCATGAGTATCGGAACGTTTTTCTTGTCTCTTATGGAACGGCATACTTCGAAGCCGTCTTTACCCGGAAGCATAAGGTCCAAGACTATAAGATCGTAATCTTCGCTTAAAGCCTTCTTCTCGCCCTCAATACCGTCGGAGGCTATCTCTACCGTGAAATCACTTAGTTCAAGATAATCTTTTTCAAGATCCGCTATGGCTTCTTCGTCCTCAATTATCAATATTCTGCTCATCGTCTTTTATCTCCTCATACTTTCTGATGATGAAATGCATACATGTGCCTTCACCCTCTTTGCTGGTCGCGTAAATGTATCCGCCGTGATCTTCCACAATCTTCTTGACTATCGAAAGACCTATGCCGCTTCCGCCCTTGCTTGAATTTCTTGAAGAATCGGAACGGTAAAATCTGTCGAATATATTGGGAAGATCTTTGGCCGCGATGCCACGACCGTTATCTTCTATCTCAACTTTTATCGCATCGGCCTCATCAAGTATCCTGATGTCTATGATGCTTTTTTCTTTCTCCTTGTCCATATATTTAACGGAGTTGGAGATTATGTTGTTGATGACACGTTTAAGCTGCTCGGGATCCGCTATTATCCTCGTCTGAGAATCCACAAGGTTTGTATAGTTAAGCTCAATGCCCTTGGATTCAAGCTCGACTCCCACTTCCTCGACACAGTCGTTGAAGTAATCGGCTACGTTCAGTCTTAAGAAAGTGTAAGGTATTCGGTTCGTGTCTATCTTTGAATATATCGTAAGCTCGTTTATGAGCCTGTCCATATCGTTTGCCTTGTTGTAGATGGTCTTAATGTACTTCTCCATCTTTTCGGGAGAGTCGGCCACACCGTCCATGATACCTTCCACGTATCCTTTTATTGCGGTGATGGGAGTTTTAAGATCGTGAGATATGTTTGTGATCAATTCCCTGTTGTTGTCTTCGCTCTCTATCTTCTCCCCCGCGCTTTCTTTGAGCCTTAAGCGCATCTCTTCATAACTTTTGTAAAGTTCTTTGACTTCACCCTTTACGCTTTCGGGATCCAATGCATAGTCGAAATTTCCATCCGCTACCTGCTTAAGCCCGAAGCCCAGATCGTTTATGGGTGAAAAAACTCCTTTTCCGATCCATCTGGTGAGCAGACACGCTATGATGAAAAGGATTATGAAAAACGAGATCCACAACGACACCAGGATGCTCTTGGGAACGAGATCCGATACCGTATCCACGCCTCCGGTCTGTCGTAATCTGATCATTACTTTTCCCACAACGATAAAGCACAGTGTAAAAAGCATGATCGGAAGTGCCGCTATCGATGCAAATGTTATATAAAGCCTTGTCTTAAACTTCATATCAAATCCTCTTACGAATAAAGCTCATTTGCTTAATAATCATAATATCACATCAAAGTCACGATATTTCATAAAACATCGGAAACAATCATTAAAAAAGTATAAATCAAATCTTACAAAACCTTATCCGCAGATCCAAGCGCAGAGATATGTTCCACGAACTTGTCCGCCGCGGGTGAAAGAGGGTGATTGTCCGGATAAATGAGCACATAAGCCGCTTTCTTCTCGGGGTTTGTGATCTCTCTCATCAACACGTTCTCATCGTGTATAAGGTCTGCCGCGGCAGCCGGATAAATAGCCACACCCACATTCTTTTGGCAAAGCTCGTACGCGGTGGTGGCATTGGCTATCTTTGCTCTTATCTTGGGAGTTATCTTAAGAGGCGCAAACCAGTCGGTTATCTCCTGAAGTCTCGAACCTCTGGAGGGAATGATCAGTTTATAATCTGCCAGCTTTTCAAGGGGTATCGTCTTTCCTTTTGTTTTTGCCAAAGGATGCTTTGACGAAAACATTGCTATCCAGGGCTCCGTATATAGAGGTATGCTGTGAAAACCCTGGGGATCGAAAGGCTCCATTATTATGGCGATATCCGCAAGACCGTTTCGAACTCGCTGAGTAACGTCATCGGAGTTTCCGTTCCATATCGTATATTGAACATCGGGATATTTTTCCATGAATGAAGATATGTATGAAGAAAGAATACGCGGCGCTTTACCTTCAACTTCGGCTATATATATTGTTCCCCTGAGACCCGAATGCGTTTCTTTTATATCCTCCACCGATCTGTCCGCAAGGGTGACTATACGATTGGCGTAAGTCCTGAAAGCTATACCTTCTTCCGTAAGCTGAAGCATATGGTGATCTCTTATGAACAAAGGCGTACCCAGTTCTTCTTCCAGATCCTTTATCTGTCTTGAAAGCGGAGGTTGCGCTATCATCAGTTTTTGAGCCGCTTTTGTGAAGTTCATTTCCTCACAGACCGCAAGAAAATACCTTAAATGTCTTAATTCCATGGGTTGCCTCCATGATACCTAAAAGGTATCGTCATATATTCACTATATGTATTTTACCATAAAACGAATCGGTTGTACTATAATCTCAGAAAGAGAAATGAATCGATTCTGATAACACACAGTTAAGCACCAAACAAAGGAGGCGACAGGTATGTTAAAGAAATTAGTTAAATACTTGGAAGAGTATTATGAAGAATGTTCACATGCCGAAGGCAAGTAAACAGATATCCGAAAGTGTAAAAAATGAAAGAGAGAGCGCCCTTCTTGGGCGCTCTCTCCTTGTTTATTTCCTGTATTTCTTTTTAAGTTCAAGCTGTTTAAGTTTAAGACCCGTGTTGTAGAAGTCTTTCTTCGAGCATCCCGCTCTTCCGCCGCCGGCACAAGCACAGGCGCAGGCGCAGGCACATGAGTGAGCGCAGGCACATGAACTGTGAGCGCAGGAACTGTGAGCACAGGAACTGTGATGCGAAGAACTTGACGACGGTCTGGATGTAACAACCGGGATATTTACCACATGAACTCTGATAGCGGAGTTATCGTGATATTTGTACGTACCTTCAGTCGAATACTGCGTAGGATTGGGAATATCCTTCTCTTCGATGATCTCTTCGGATTCTATGAACGATCTTCCGCAGTAATCGCATTTATCTTTCCCTTCGGGACGGGCGGCACCGCAGCCCGGACACGTAGGATAGTATTTGATAAGAGTTCTTTTGATCTCTTTTCTGGTGGTGGGTGCAGCGGGTTTAAAACCTTTACCGGCCTTATATACTATAAATACGATGAGCAATATGGGCCAACAGCCTATCAGCAATGCAAACACGCCGCCTATAAGGGAGACGATGACTCCAAGCACCATCATCAATGGATTCTTGTCGAATATGTTGTTCGAATCGTAACTGTCATACTCGCCATAATAATCATTGGAATAGTCGTCGTAATAATTCTCATATTCCGACGGGTCGTTCTTGGTAGTATCAAACGAATAAGCATCGGTCGGATAGGTTACGCTTACTTCCAAAGTATCACCCGATCCAAGGCTTTGTTCCCACGTAAGATATCCCTCTTTATTAAGACAGTTCGGAGTCCAGCTTATGGCATTTTCGGCATTCCATCTTATAGTCATCGACTTCGTCTCAATGCCGTCAAACCAGCCGGGAGCGAAATAGAATACAGTCTCACCTTCGGTAAACTTATCTACCTCATAAAGATAATCCATCACGACATTGTAATCGAAGACTACATGCTCGCCTTCATAGTATTTGTCGTAGAAATAAACCACGGCATAATACCCTGAACTGTTCGAATCATATGAAATGCTTGATATATTGTCCGACTTGGCGGTCATCGAAATGTAGTGGTTGTTCGGAATACCTATCTGAAGCCATTCCACGGGACCCAGTTCATCGGAATCAAGTACAAGCCAATCGATATGGTAATCGATGCTCACCGTGCCGTCTTCAAGCACGTTGATTGTCATATTGTACTCTTCTATCTCATCGGTAGGGCCTGATGCATATCCCTTTAAACCAAGTATCGAGAAAAGTACGGCAAATACAATTGAATACAGGAGAAGAGTTATTTTATTTTTCATTCTTTTCCCTCCTTAAAGGACATTTTCCCAAAAGTTCGGAAGAGAACTCTCTTCTTTCTTTGCATTTTTCACTGTTCCAAATATCGCTCCATTCATCCGTTAAGATGTTTCCGAGAACGCTTCCCGAAAGCCAGCTCTGACAGGGAACAACGTTTCCGCCGGGAGTGACCGCCATATTTGAAAGGCATGCTCCGCAGTTTGGAATATCGATACCGAGTTCTTCAAAGTACTCGTTCTCGATCCATCCGGGTGATGTGAAGCTTATCTCCATTCCGTTCTCAAAACAATACTTTACAGCATCGGCAAGTATCGTCTTTATCTCGTCCGTCGAAAGCTGAAGCTGCTCGGAAGTCTCCGTTGTGGCGTTACCCGTCGTGATAAGACCCGAACATGTAACGTATGTGACTCCCAGATCTTTTAAAAATTCCAAAGTCTTAACGTAATCCTTATTTGCAGTACACAAAGGTGTATTAATGCTTAAGTTTAGATCGCTTGCGAGAGCGTTCTTTATACCGTTTACCGTGTTGTCATACTGATCGGCGCCCACAAGCTTGTTGTGAATGTCTTTGTCCGATGAATAGAAGGTGATCTGAACGCTGTCTATCTCAACTTCTCTTAACTTCTCGCAATACTCTTTCGTAAGCTTGATGCCGTTGGTGTTAAGTCTTGAAACGAACCATCTGGCATGATCGATAAGTTCGAAAAGATCGTCACGCATGGTAGGCTCACCGCCGGTAAAAGTTACCTGGGGAACACCTATCTCGCGAAGCTTATCCAGAATCTTGATCCATTCCTCTGTGGAAAGTTCCTTTTCCTCGGCATGGGCCTGGCCGGCCGCATAACAGTGAACGCACTGTTGATTGCAATGCCAGTGTCCGTCCTTTGTCATGGCGCTTACGAGAATATCCATTCTGTGAGGAGCCTTCATGAAAGGTGCGTAATCGCCCATGGTCATGTATCCGATCTCTTCGTCAACTTCCTCACCGTAAGCAACCTGCTTAAATGCGTTCATTATCGTAAAGATATCCTTCTTGATAACAGAGGTAGGAAGAAAAGTGAACACACGCCTTACACCTTTCGCGGTGTTCTTGATGATGGACTTAACGTCGTCGTCACCAAGCTCTTTGCCGTGATATTTGTTCACTTCTTTGATAAATTCCGCAAGCACGATGGTCCACGAATAGTTGACGGGAATGATATCCTGACCGTTTATTATCGCAACGCTGGGAATAAGCTCTCCGTCCTCGTATGACGGGGGCACGAGATGAATACGCACAACGCCCGGCCCTTCGGGATTGAGGGTGGTATGCATGACTTCTTTAAAGTCGTTTTGCATGTATTTGATAACTTTTTTCTTTACCGACATTTAAAACTCCCCTTTATAAAGATTCAAGTTCGTTTGTGTAAAGCTTAACCATTTCGTCCTGACCGAGAAGACTCATTATCCTGATAAGACCTTTTAAAGGTATCTCTCCTTTTGATCTTATGTTTAACAAAGGGTCTGTCTCGTATCTTGCATTATAGTACCACATGGCCGCTTCGTTGTAATCCGCGTTTTTTTCGAAATATACCCCAAGAATACAGCACATTTCTGCGCATCCGCCGCTTGCGATATCCTTAAGGGAATACTTTGTCAGATTTTTGTCGTCACCTTTTAACAAAGCGCACTCTGCGAGTACGACATACGCCGCGCGTAGTATATCTTCGGAATAGTTTCCGTCGTCCACAAGGCTTTTAAAATAGTCCTCGGCAAGAAGAAAATCCTCGTCCTTGCCCGAAATGACCAGTTCTCTCGCATAAAGATCCACAAGGCGGTTGCTTATCATACCGTCTCTTTCTATCGCCAATCTGAATGTCTTAAGATCTCTTCCCGAATGGTTTTCCTGCTGCATATGGATTATATCTATATCGCTGTCGTAAACAACCGGAAGTTCTCTTACAACTTCATGTATGGGATCTATGAAAACGAAGTTTCGCTCACGTTTGTAAAGTTTGGCTCGGGGCTCTTTGTCGAAGTTGTAAACGCTTCCGTTTCCGAGCTGATTTACGTAGTTCATCTGAACGACTTCAACTTCACCGTCCAGTGCCTGCTTTAAAAGAAGGAATTTCTTCCTGTTTTCTTCGTCCAGCACTTCATCTGCGTCCGCCATGTAAATGTAATCGCAGGTAGCTTTTCCCATTGCAAAGTTGCGTGCTTTGGAAAAGTCGTTTACCCATTCAAAATCGTATACCTTGTCGGTATACTCCTTTGCGATGGCTTTCGTTTGGTCCGTGGAACCGGTATCCACGATGATGGCCTCATCGTAAATGCCTTTTAACGAATCAAGACATCTTCTCAATATCTTTTCTTCGTTCTTTACTATCATGCATAAAGAAATAGTCATAAACCCTCCTATACCGGATAGATCAGCCTGTCTTCTCCTATACCGTCAAGTACGTTGTCATAGAACTTCTTAGCCAAAAACTTGGCCATATTAAGATTCATATCAAGATAGTTGCCGCAGTCCTTGGGACTTGCTCCGGGAACCTCGCCTTCAAAGTCTGCCATGAACTTATACATTTCTTTCATAAGATCCACGATATCCTTGCTCTCAAGGTCACCGGCAAGTAAAAGATAAAAACCTGTACGACATCCCATGGGGCCAAAGTAAACAACTTTGTCTTTCCATACAGGATGATTTCTTAAAAATGTTGCTCCGAGATGCTCCATAGTATGAATCTCTGCGGTGTTCATTACAGGTTCTTCATTGGGTGAAGTCATACGGATATCAAAAGTGGTAACCGTCTCCGCTCCGATATGATCTTTTCTGGAAACATATACGCCGGGCTGTAACTTGTTATGATCGATTGTGAAACTTGCGATCTTTTCCATTTATTCTCCTCCGATATTTACGCCTTTTAACTTAACTGCCAAAGGTCCTATATAGTTATCAAGATTCTGCATCTCTTTGGAGAAGCAAAAATCTTTCTGACTCTTAAGAAGACTGCCGTTTACCGAACCTCCGGTGATCAAAGATTCGTTTCCGTCTTTATCGTATGCATATGCCAGTCTTATCTCGCCTCTGAAGGAGCCGTCCATTTCGCTCGTCTCAAATGATGAGAAGTTTACGACATAGAGGCAGTCTTTCTTCATATCATCCAAAGACACTTTTCCTGCGGGCATTTTTCCTTTACCGTAGGATCCGATCTGAGGAATATTAAGATAATAGGAAAGTCTCTGATTACCGCAAATGGTCTTTACCACA
>CAMPBP010000023.1 GCA_946639085.1 uncultured Lachnospiraceae bacterium | reverse complement strand
GGAATAGTTCCAGGATTCAAAGGTGTACATGCCGTAATATACGCCCTTGGGATAAAATCCGAAGTCGCCTTCACGATACTGGAACTCATTTGTGGCAATGGATGCGCGGATTGTCTTTTTGTCGAAGCCCGTCTCGATGATCTCTTTCATGGTATCTTCGACTATCTTTACAAATTTCGCTTCATCCTCGGCATTTGCGTTTTCTGCAACTATTGAGAATATCTTCTGACCTATATCGGTGTAAAAAGAAGAATAAACGTCTTTGCATATTCCCGCTTCGTACAATCTTTCTTTAAGCAAGGCTCCGGGAACATTGCAGAGTGCGTAATTGATAACGCTCATGGCATCGTTTATCTTTGTCTCCGAATAGTCCGAACAGCAGACATTGTACGTAAGACGAGCGCTGTTTTCTTCTTTCTCGTCTTCCGAAATGGCAAATTCCTTCTTAATATACTTGGGTGCATCAAACTTTTTCTGAAGCTTTATGTCGGTACCCGGCTCGATGGGCTCGTATTTACTTAAATACTCTTCATCGATAAAACGAAGCCTTTCTTCAAAATCGGTATTACCGTATATAAATATTCTGGAATTGGAAGGATGATACATCCTTTTATGAAAGTTAATGAAATCCTCGTATTTAAGATTGGGGATGTTTTTGGGATCTCCTCCCGATTCGACACCGTATAAAGTGTCGGGGAAAAGGCTCATTATTGAATAGGAATAGCAGGCATCGTCGGGAGATGAATAGACGCCCTTCATCTCATTGTAAACGACACCGTTTATCTTAATGTCTTCGTCTTTATCAAATAATTCGTAGTGCCAGCCTTCCTGCAAAAATGCATTTTGATCTTTGTAGATCAAGGGACGGAAAACACTGTCCATATATACGGAAACAAGGTTTGTGAAGTCCTTTTCGTTAAGACTCGCCACGGGATAAAGGGTACGGTCAGCATAAGTGAAGGCATTCATGAACGTATTTAAAGATCCCTTGGATACTTCCGTTAACATATCCTTTACGGGATATTTTTCGCTTCCGCAAAGAACACTGTGTTCTAGGATGTGCGCAACACCGGTGGAATCACCGGGAATGGTACGGAATCCGATGGTGAACACTTTATTGTCGTCATCATTGTCAATAAGACAGACTCTTGCGCCTGTCTTATCATGTCTTAATATGTAAGCTTCGGAATCGATATCCTTTAAATGTTCCCGGCTTACGATGGTATAGTTTTTAAATGCTTTGTAGTCTCTCACTCTTCGCTTTGCTCCTCTTTGGGGATTTCGATTCCGTCAATCTTGTTGGCGGTCACTTTAAGAGCCTTTAGTATCATGGTCTTTGAGATGCCCGACTCTTTTGAAAGCTCGTCGACGGATACTTTTCTTGCGAGAAACAGTGAAAGGTCGTGTGCTGCCTTGGCAACCTTGTTTACTTTCTTTACAAGTTTCTCGTCCTCGGATAGTTCATCCTGACGTGCTGCGATAATGTCCTGCATGGTATCCATGCAGATCTTTGAGAAGAAACCGTCCACCTCTTCAGCTGTTTCCAATGCTCCCAGATTACCAAGCGATTCAACCAGAGCAATGTTCGCCTCACCGATAAGATCGTCCACGAACACGCCCTGACCTGCGTACAGTTTTGCAATATCCACAACATTGATAAGGTAATCGTTAAGCACGATTGTCGCAGCTTCTTCATCACCGTCTACGGCGCGTGCTTTAAGAGTTTTCAGTTCGTTTTCTTCGTACTTTTTAAGGCCTTCAAGGTCCTCTAAGTAAAACTTAAGGTAGTTTTTCTCGTCTTCGTTCAAGAACTCATCGGGATCGATCTTGTCATCGATACCGATCCTTTTTTCCTTAAGATAATCGGCTATTATGTTGTATCTTGTTTCGTCGTCCTTTATTTCCGGAAAGATCTCAAAAAGCTGATCTTTAAAGACGACGTTTTCCTGATCGAGAGCCAGCTCCGTCAGGTCTTCTATTCTTTTAAGAAATTCACTCTGTTCGTTCAAAACGTTCTCCTTAATGTACTATTCTACGTGTTTGTGATTGAAAAGATGGTCATTGCAATACTCGTAATTGCCGTTGCATTTCGAGCAAAATCTGAACTGCAGGTCCGGATTGTCAAGCTCGGTACGGCCGCATATCGCACATCTGTGTTTCGATACTCCCGCATTGTTGCCGAAAGAAACGTTATTGCGGGCCTCTTCCATTCTCCGCTCAAATTCGTGTTTTCTTTTTGCCGCTTTTATACGGTCCGAAACGCTTTGATTCATCGACTTCCTGTATAAGAAGAAAAACAGTACGAAGTTGAGAAGCGAAGCGATTATGACCACTCTGTCGTATGCGGTGCCGGTGATTGCCTGGAACACAAGAAGTATTCCGTATGCGATACCCAGCCATTTGATCTTTATGGGTATAAAGAACATGAAAAGCACCATGTTATCGGGAAACGTTGCCGCAAACGCAAGGAAGATCGACATATTGATGTAAAACGTCGAGAAGTATCTTACACCGCAAAGTTGCAGCGACAGATCCATACTCTCGGGAAATGCCATTAGGGAAGGGAATGCATACAAAAGCCCCATGAGTACAAAGCTTCCGAGAATGGTAAAGAGCATACCGGAGAAGATGTAAACATTGAACTTAAACGAACCCCATACCTGGTCGAGAGTTCTTCCGATGGAAAAATAGAACATCAGCATGATGATCGTAAAAAGTCCAAAGGATGAAGGGGGAATGAGTATCCACGAAACAAGTCTCCACACCTGTCCGTGCATGATCCTGTATGGATTTAAGCAGATCATGTTCAAAATGATGTTTTGCTTGTCGATGAATGCAAGAATATATCCGAGAACATAACAGCCGATCATGATCATCGGCAGATTTTTTATCGCATATTTTGATAATTTCTTTTCAAGTTTCATTAAATAAACACCTCTTTTTAAGTCAATTCAGTTTACCATTATTAGCCTTCAAAGGCAATTAAACGCCGAATCTTTTATTAATTTTATATTTATTTTACAATTCATACCTCTTAAAGGTTTGCTTTTTATTTTCGGTTCAAATATAATGGCGCTTGGACACATAATGTGGTTTTGAAAAACTATTCGCATAGTTTCGAAAATCACACAGTTTGCAGCGGAGGAAGAAATTGTATACTCTCGGAATTGATATAGGGTCCACAACCGTAAAGGTTGCTTTGATGGACAGCGATAAAAATGTTCTTTTTACCGATTACGAAAGACATTTTGCAAATATACAGGACACACTTCTTAAGCTTTTGAAAAAAGCCTTCGAAGAGCACGGAGATCTTAATGTTCACCCGATGATAACAGGTTCGGGTGGGCTTACTTTGGCAAATCATTTAAATGTTCCCTTTACTCAGGAAGTTATTGCGGTTTCCACCGCTCTCACCGAAATGACCACCGGTTGCGACGTTGCCATCGAGTTGGGGGGTGAGGATGCAAAGATAATATATTTCGAAGGCGGTACCGTTGAGCAGCGTATGAACGGTATTTGTGCCGGCGGAACGGGTTCTTTCATAGACCAGATGGCATCACTTTTGCAGACCGATGCATCGGGTCTTAACGAATATGCAAAATCATACAATTCTTTATATACCATTGCCGCAAGATGCGGGGTGTTTGCGAAGTCTGACATTCAGCCTTTGATAAACGACGGTGCCACAAAGGAAGACCTTTCGGCATCCATTTTCCAGGCTGTTGTAAATCAGACAATTTCAGGTCTTGCCTGCGGCAAGCCCATCAGAGGTCGCGTTGCTTTCCTCGGCGGTCCTCTTCACTTCTTATCCGAACTTAAAGCAGCTTTCATAAGGACACTTAAACTTGATGACGAGCACGTTGTAGACACAGGTCGTTCCCATCTTTTTGCAGCTATGGGTTCCGCTTTAAATGCCAAAGAAGACGTGTCGGTGGATTTAAGCGAGATGATCGATATGCTCCAAAAAGGCATTAAGATGGATTTTGAAGTAGCCCGCATGGAGCCCCTCTTTAAAGACGAAGCAGATTATGAAGAGTTTAAGACCCGTCACGAGAAAGCCTGTGTAAAGAAAGGTTCTCTTTCTTCGTACCACGGTAAATGTTTCCTCGGTATCGACGCAGGTTCCACCACCACCAAGATCGCAGTTGTTGGAGAAGACGGAACTCTTCTACATTCTTTTTATTCAAACAACAACGGATCTCCCCTTCAGACCGCTATAGATGCGTTAAAAGACATCTATAAGATGATGCCCGAAGGTGTTAAAATCGTTCGCTCCTGTTCTACCGGTTACGGCGAAGAACTAATGAAATCCGCATTTATGCTTGATGACGGCGAAGTTGAAACTGTTGCCCACTACTATGCTGCAGCATTCTTCGAGCCCGACGTGGACTGTATCCTCGATATCGGCGGACAGGACATGAAATGCATAAAGATAAAGAATCAGACCGTCGATTCCGTACTTCTTAACGAGGCTTGTTCTTCGGGCTGCGGTTCCTTTATCGAGACATTTGCGAAATCGCTCAATTACGCAGTTAAGGACTTCGCAAAGGAAGCACTGTTTGCAAAGCATCCCATAGATCTCGGTACCAGATGTACCGTTTTCATGAACTCGAAAGTTAAGCAGGCTCAGAAAGAGGGTGCCGGTGTTGACGACATCTCGGCGGGACTTGCTTATTCCGTTATAAAGAACGCACTCTTTAAAGTAATAAAAGTTTCCGACGCATCTTCACTTGGAAAGAACATCGTCGTACAGGGCGGTACTTTCTACAACGATGCCGTTTTAAGAAGCTTTGAAAAGGTAGCCGACTGCAAGGCCATCCGCCCCGATATCGCAGGTATTATGGGCGCTTTCGGTGCTGCGCTCATCGCTCGTGAACGTTACACCGATGATTATGAGACAAAGATGCTTTCTTTTGACGACATTAACAATCTTCGCTTTGAAACCAGCATGGCAAAGTGCAAAGGCTGTACCAACTCCTGTCGTCTTACGGTTAACAGATTCTCCGGCGGTCGAAGCTACATATCCGGAAACCGCTGCGAAAGAGGTATCGGAAAGCAGAAAAACAAAGACAATATTCCCAATCTCTTTGATTACAAGTTAAAGAGATATTTTAACTATGAATCACTCCCCGAGGATGAAGCAAAAAGAGGAACCGTGGGTATCCCCAGAGTTCTTAACATGTACGAGAACTATCCTTTCTGGCATACGTTCTTTACACACCTTGGTTACAGAGTCATAGTTTCACCTTTATCAAGTCATAACATTTACGAGCTCGGTATCGAATCGATCCCCAGTGAATCGGAATGCTATCCCGCAAAGCTTGCACACGGACATATCAAGTGGCTCATCGAAAAAGAACCGGATTTCATCTTCTATCCTGCCATTTTCTATGAGCGCGACGAGATAAGAGACACGAACAACCACTACAACTGTCCCATCGTTACTTCATATTCCGAAAACATAAAGAACAATGTGGATGAGATCAGTTCCGGACAGGTTCGCTTCCGCAACCCCTTTATGTCGTTTAAGTCGAAAGAAACAATCGCTCACGCTCTTATTCTCGAATTTAAGGAAATTCCCGAATCAGAGATAATCGATGCTGTCTGCGTAGCCTTTGACGAGCTTAACAACGCTCATAAAGATATGCAGAAAAAAGGCGAGGAAGTTATAAAGTATCTTAACGAGACCGGAAGAAAGGGCATCGTCCTTGCAGGACGTCCTTATCATGTGGATCCCGAGAACAATCACTGTATTCCCGAGCTTATCACATCATACGGTGTTGCGGTTCTTACCGAAGACAGCGTAAGCCATCTCGGAAAGCCCGAAAGACCTTTGATCGTATCGGATCAGTGGATGTATCACTCCCGTCTTTATGCTGCGGCAAGCTACGTAAAGACAGTCGATAATCTCGAACTCGTACAGCTTAACTCTTTCGGCTGCGGTCTCGACGCTGTAACGACCGATCAGGTAAACGATATACTTTCAGGTTCGGATAAGATCTACACATGCCTTAAGATCGACGAAGTCAACAACTTAGGCTCCGCACGTATAAGAATAAGATCCCTTCTTTCCGCGATCAGAGTAAGGGAACTTCGTCACTATGAACGCACAATACGCTCAAGTGCGATAAACAAAGTCGTATTTACAGAGGAAATGAGAAAAGAATATACCATTCTTTGTCCTCAGATGTCTCCTATCCACTTCGACCTTCTTGAGACAGCATTCAACAACGGCGGTTACAACCTCGTAGTTTTGAATAACGACAACCGTTCCGCCATAGACTGCGGACTTAAATACGTAAATAACGACGCATGCTATCCTTCCTTGCTTGTTGTCGGTCAAATGATGCAGGCACTTGAATCGGGCAAATACGATCTTAACAAAGTTGCGCTTATCATCACTCAGACAGGCGGCGGATGTCGTGCGACAAACTACATCGGATTTATAAGACGAGCTCTAAAGAAAGCCGGTCTTGAGCATATTCCGGTCATATCTCTTAACTTATCCGGACTTGAACCTCAACCCGGATTTAAGCTTAAGCTTCCCCTCATCCTTCGCGGCATCTATGCCGTATTGTTCGGTGACATTTTTGAACGCTGTGTTTACCGCATGCGTCCTTACGAGAAAGTCAAAGGAACAACCGATGCCATTCACCAAAAATGGGTTGAAAAATGCAGAAAATTCCTTTGCAGAAAGCATGTAAGCTTCTTTACCTACAAGCGTATGTGTAAAGAGATGATACGAGAATTCGATTCGATCGAGACGCTCGATATCAAGAAACCCAGGGTAGGCGTTGTAGGCGAGATACTCGTTAAATTCTCTCCCACCGCAAACAACCATGTTGTGAAACTTCTCGAAGCGGAAGGTGCGGAAGCGGTCGTACCCGATCTTATGGACTTCATGCTCTACTGCTTTAAGAATCAGGAGTTTAAATTCAAGTTCCTTGGCACTCCCAAGAAATCCGCCGTTATCGCAGGTCTTGGCATAAAAGCGGTGAACATTTTCAGAGCGACCACGGTTCGTGAATGTAAACGAAGCAAACATTTCGATCCTCCCGCTAACATAAACGAAACGGCTAAAAATGCTTCCGACATCGTATCAATCGGCAACCAGACCGGTGAAGGATGGTTCCTTACCGGAGAAATGATCGAGCTCATCCACCAGGGTGCCGCAAATATCGTTTGTGCACAGCCTTTCGGATGTCTTCCCAATCACGTTGTGGGCAAAGGCGTTATAAAACAGCTTCGTGCCAAATACCCCGGTGCCAACATCGTCGCCATCGACTACGATCCCGGTGCTTCGGAAGTAAATCAGCTCAACCGAATCAAACTTATGCTATCAACCGCCCACAAGGCCGTTAAAGAATAAAAAACGAACCTGTGATCAGATTTTTGATCACAGGTTTTTCTTTGTGCATACATTCATTAAGATTGCCGCTCCTATTTCTTTTTTATTATTCAAACTCTTCTCCATAACAAACCTACTGTTCCATGTATCCTTTACAAAGATCGTTCACGATCTCTCCTGCGATGATAAGACCTGCGACGGAAGGTGCAAAAGCTGTGGAACCGGGGATCGAACGTCTGCCGGGCGTCAATTCCTTTGAATCTATATAATCTTCGAGTGGAGTTACAGGCGGCTCTTTGGAATAAACAACTTTAAGCGAGTCTATTCCGCGCTTTTTGCATTCTTTTCTCATGACTTTTGCCAGAGGACATACAGATGTTTTATAAAGATCCGCAACTTCGAATGCGGAAGGATCGACTTTATTACCCGCTCCCATGGATGAAATAACCGGAACCCCCGCTCTTTTTGCATTTTCTATGATGGTCAGTTTTCCGGTCACCGTATCGATGGCATCAACCACATAATCATATTCTTTAAAATCAAATTGATCCTGTGTATCCGGAAGATAAAAAGTCTTATATGTTCTTACTTCACAATCGGGTGATATCTCTGATATGCGCTCTCTTGCGGCATCGACTTTATACATCCCGACGGTTTTGGTGGTGGCGATGATCTGCCTGTTTATGTTACTTAAACATACCTTGTCATTGTCTATGATATCGAGAGCTCCGATACCCGAACGTGCCAGGGCCTCAACGACATATCCTCCGACACCGCCCACGCCGAATACGGCAACACGAGCCTTTGCCAGCCGGTCCATGGCTTTTTCACCGTATATAAGTTTTGTCCTTGAAAACATTTCATCTCTGTCAGACATATTAAAACTCCATTTCAAAGCCGACTTTCATCATATCGATCTTATCGCCAAGTTCTTCTTTCAAAATACCAAAGGCACGGCTCTTTGTGCAATGACCGGTACAAACATAATCGATTCCGGTCTCTTTAATGCGAGCTGCGACTTCCCGTATCTCCTCTTCCGATTTGTTGAAAAGATGAAAACCGCCGATGATCGCGTGAATATGCTTATCCGGAAAGGTCTCTTTTATCTCGTTTATAATGTTTGCCGCACCACCGTGAGAACATGAATTGATTATAACCAGTCCTTTGTCGGTATCAAGAACAAGGCTTTGCTCGTGTGAAAAATCATCGGGAACCAAACCTTTCTTCGTGCGCCTGTACATAGACTCACGTTTTCCTATCTCATTAAGCCCGGGAGTCTTGTGTGGGATGAGATAGACTCCGTCAGTGATCTTATAATCACCCGAACATATTACAAGCCTTTTTGCATAGTCTCTTAACATATGTTTGGGAATACCGATATAATATCTGAAAATGAACTTCTTATGATACAGATCGTTGGATGTGGTTTCCCTAAGGTAAAAAGAAGCGTGATCGTTTGCTTCAAAAAACGCGGGAATGCCGTTTGCATGATCGTAATGCGCATGGCTTAACACGCCGAAATCAACTTCTTTAACATCTTTCCCGAGTTTTTCCATATTCTCAAGGAAAAGATTCGACGAACCGGCATCAACCAATATCTTTTTATCACCGTACTCAACAAAAAGACAAAGCCCCCATTCGCCCTCGGCAAATTCATTTTTTATGTTGTCAACTATTACCGTAATATTCGTTTTCATGGAAATTTTTTACCTACACAAATTTTTACTTCAAAAAATATTGTACTCAAAAACCCAGTATTTATCAACGTTTTGAGACTTTTTTAAAAAAATAATAAAAAAACAAATGTGTTTAATTTTGTGTTAATCTCTCTTTTGTATATTACTGACATACCCCATAACCCCAATGTACCATTCTCAATAACAAGAGGTTCAGCGAATCATCGCTGAGCCTCTTGTTAACGTTTGAGATAATTATACCGCGAAGCGGTATAAAACAAAAGAAAAGACACGTGTCGAAAATTAATTTTCGTAAACGTGTCTATTTTTTTGTTTTATTCAGGTGCGTCAGCACCATTATCTCAAATGTTAACAAGAGCGAGGCGATAACACCAACCTCTTGTTATCCTCCCCCTCCAGTAATCATATTTTTGCAGAGCAAAAATATGATTACCATTCTCAATCATCTTGCTATCCTTTCTTCCTCGCACCTACGCAATATCCCTCATCTGCGACGTATACAGCTGATAATATGCTCCCTTCTTTTCAAGCAACTCCTCGTGGGTTCCGCACTCGACAATGCCTCCGTCGTCGATATACATGATCTTATCACAATTCTTGATCGTCGACAGTCTGTGAGCAATGATAAACGACGTCCTGCCCTTAAGCATAGCATCAAGTCCCTGCTGCAGTGCCTTTTCGGTCTGTACGTCTATACTCGACGTTGCTTCATCGAGAACAAGAATCTTTGGATCAGACAAAAGCGTTCTCGCAAAGCTGATAAGCTGTTTCTGTCCCTGAGAAAGCATGTCGCCTCTTTCTTTTACTTCAGTCTCATATCCGTCTTTCATGGCGGAGATAAATGAATCGGCACAAACAACTTTTGATGCTTTCACAACGTCTTCATAGCTTGCATCGAGCCTTCCGTAAAGAATGTTATCTTTTATCGAGCCCGAGAATATAAAACTGTCCTGAAGCATTATTCCCATCTGAGAGCGAAGAGACTTAAGCGTAACCTTCGAAATATCCTGTCCGTCAATAAGTATTCTGCCTTTATCAAGATTGTAAAATCTTGAAATAAGGCTCACTATCGTACTCTTTCCCGCTCCGGTCGGACCTACGAGAGCAACACTTTCACCGGGCTTAACATCAAAGGAAATGTTGTGTAAAACGTTCTTTCCTTCTTCGTATGCAAAAGTAACGTTTTCAAAAGAAACAGCACCGACGATAGGCTTCATCTCGATCGCATCTTCAGCATCCTTAACAGTTACAGGTTCATCGATCGTTTCGAAAATTCTTTCAAGATAAGCGATGTTGT
>CAMPBP010000022.1 GCA_946639085.1 uncultured Lachnospiraceae bacterium | reverse complement strand
TAGGAGACTAAAACCAATCCACAGCATCTTCAACAGCATACCCTATACCTATAGAAATGGTAAAGAATGGGTATGACTATATAATACGAGGAGACCATTAAATGAAAGGTATCATTCTCGCAGGAGGAGCAGGAACAAGGCTCTATCCCCTCACCAAAGCAATCTCAAAACAGATCATGCCCGTATACGACAAACCCATGATCTACTATCCTCTTTCAACGCTTATGCTCGCGGGCATAAGAGAGGTTTTGATCATCTCTACGCCAAGAGATCTGCCTGTTTTCAAAGAGCTCTTCGGTGACGGTTCGCAGCTTGGAATGACCTTTGAATATGCCGTTCAGGAGTACCCCAGAGGACTTGCGGACGCATTCATAATCGGCGAGAAGTTCATCGGTAACGATGCTTGTGCATTGGTGCTGGGCGACAACATCTTCTACGGCCAGAGTTTCTCCAAAGTCTTAAGAGAGACCGCAAAGCGTACCGAGACGACTCCCGGCGCAACCATATTCGGATACTATGTTCGCGACCCCAGAGAGTACGGTGTCGTTGAATTTGATAAAGACGGCAAGGCAGTTTCCATCGAGGAGAAGCCCGCACAGCCTAAGAGTAATTACGCAGTTCCGGGCCTTTACTTCTACGATAACGACGTAGTTGAGATAGCAAAGAACGTTAAGCCCTCAGCTCGCGGAGAGATCGAGATCACAAGTATCAACAACGAATATTTGAATCGCGGAACGCTCCATGTTGAGACGCTCGGACGCGGTTTTGCATGGCTTGATACGGGCTCACATGATTCCCTTCTTGATGCAGCCGATTTCGTGGCTACATTCCAGAAGCGTCAGGGTCTTTACATTTCATGCATAGAGGAGATAGCATATAAGAGAGGCTTCATTGACAGAGAGCAGCTTCTTAAGCTTGCAGAGCCTCTTATGAAGACTGAATACGGCAAATACCTTACAGAGGTAGCGAATGGATTATAAGTTTAAGCAAAGCGCGGTTCTGGTGGCAAGCCTGCTTGTGTTGCTCGTGCTTGTTTTCGTACTCGTATCCAACAAAGGTGTCATAAAAAGAAAGGCGAACGCAGGGAAGACACCTGTCGTCAGCACCGAAGTGAGCGCGCCTGAAGCTGAAAAGACCGATACGAACGAGACATTCTTTAAGGGCAGACAGGTCGGAAACAGCTTATCCGCCTGGAAATCGGACCCGCTTTTCTTTCAAAACGAATTAAACGAAAAGATACACGATCCCTTAAGCGTGGACGTTTCTTCAAACGACACCGAGCCTGATAAACTTACACCCGGCGATGCGGATTCTTCTTCCCAAAAGGACTTTGAAGGCAAAGAGGTTGAGGAAAAGAAGGACGAAGAAAAAACTCCCGCAAGCGACAAGGATAACGACAAAAAAGATAAAGAAAAAGAAAAAGACGACAAAGAGACAACCGGAGGACACGGATAATGGGTAAGCTTACCGTTGAAACATGCGAGATCGAAGGAGTAAAGATAATAACTCCCGAGGTTCATGAAGATGCAAGAGGATATTTCATGGAGACCTATCAGCAGAAGGATTTCGCAGAGATAGGAATAGACGTAGACTTCGTACAGGACAATCAGTCGGCTTCAAAAAGAGGCGTTTTAAGAGGACTTCATTTCCAGAAGCAGTACGCTCAGGACAAGCTTGTAAGAGTAATAAGCGGAGCCGTTTTCGATGTTGCGGTCGACCTTCGCAAAGACTCAAAGACCTTCGGAAAATGGGTCGGTGTGGAGCTTTCCGCAGAAAACAAAAAACAGTTCTTCGTACCCAAGGGATTTGCACATGGATTTTTGGTGCTTTCCGATTATGCGGAGTTTGTTTATAAATGTTCGGACTTTTATCACCCCGGCGACGAGGGCGGTATTATGTACAACGATCCCGAGATAGGCGTTAAGTGGCCCATAACAGACGATATGGAGCTTACTTTCTCGGACAGAGATACTAAATGGGGCGGATTATCCTCATATGTCAAAGAAAACAACATCCAAAGATAATACGGTGCGATCGGCCGAGAACAAGATCAAAAACCGGTCACTTATATGGAGCCTGGCAAAGAACGATTTCAAAAAGCGTTACGCAGGCTCTTATTTGGGTGCGATCTGGGCCATGGTGCAGCCTGTAGTGACCGTTGTGATGTACTATATAGTATTCGATAAGATATTCCAGACTAAAGCCCAGGCGATGGCGGGAGATATGCCTATTCCCTACGTTTTGTTCCTGACCGCGGGACTGGTTCCCTGGTTCTATTTCTCGGAATCCCTTACCCACGGTACTCAGGCCCTTACCGAGTACAGTTATCTCGTTAAAAAAGTAGTGTTCAATATCGACATACTTCCGATCATCAAGGTGGTGGCAGCCACTTTCATTCACCTTTTCTTTTTACTGGTGCTTCTGGTGATCGGCTGTATTTATCATTATTATCCCACGTTCTATACGATAAAGCTTTTGTATTACAGCTTCTGTATGTTCATGCTTTCGCTGGCGCTTTGCTATACAACGTCTGCGGTAGTGGTGTTCTTCAGAGATCTTTCTCAGATAATCGCAATACTTCTTCAGATCGGAATGTGGGCAACTCCCATTTTGTGGAACGCAAGCAACATCGGAAAGACCGCCCGTTTCATCGTAAGGTTAAATCCGATATGTTATATAGTCGAAGGTTACAGAAAGTCTCTTTGCGGTACCGGGGCGTTTATTGACGACATCGGTTACGCCGTATACTTCTGGTGCTTTACCATCGCTTTCATGGTGATCGGAAGACTGATATTTAAGAAACTTAAAGTTCATTTTGCGGATGTGTTATAGGAAATGAGTCAGGAAGAAAAGAAAACGTCAACTGAATACAGCGAAGATCTTGCCATATCCGTAAAAGGGCTTAAGAAGATGTACAAGCTTTACAATAAGCCCTCGGACAGGCTTCTTGATGCCTTTGGTCTTAAGAAACACAATTACAAAGAGCATTACGCATTAAACGGAGTGGATATCGACATCAAAAAAGGTGAGACCATCGGTATCATCGGAACCAACGGTTCAGGTAAATCCACGATGCTTAAGATCATCACAGGCGTGTTAAATCCCACGGAAGGAAGCGTCAGCGTTAACGGACGTATCTCTGCGCTTTTGGAGCTGGGAGCCGGATTTAACATGGAATACAACGGCCTTGAGAACGTTTATCTTAACGGCACCATGATGGGCTTTTCAAGAAAAGAGATAGATAAGCGTCTTGACGACATCTTATCCTTTGCGGACATCGGAGATTACATCTATCAGCCCGTTAAGACCTATTCAAGCGGTATGTTCGTACGTCTTGCCTTCGCGGTAGCCATAAACATCGATCCCGAGATATTGATCGTAGACGAAGCACTCAGCGTAGGAGACGTATTCTTCCAGTCAAAGTGTTATCACAAGTTTGAAGAGTTTAAGGCTGCGGGAAAGACTATATTGTTCGTATCCCACGACTTAAGTTCCATCGCAAAGTACTGTGACCGTGTTGTAGTGTTGAATAAGGGAGATAAACTTGCCGAAGGCGGTCCCAAAGAGATGATCGACCTTTACAAGCAGGTGCTGGTGGGACAGTTTGCACACGAGAAGAATCCCGAGTATAAAGACATTCTCGAAGATAAGATGGGCGAGAGTAACGATACCCTCGAATACGGTTCGGAAGACGCCCGCATTACCGAGTATTACGTTACGGATTCGAAGGGACTTAAAACAAACGCGCTTATAAAGGGTTCCGAGTTTACCATCCATATGCACGTTAAATTTGCAAAAGACGTTAAGCAGCCCATATTTGCGTTTACGATAAAAGATGTTAAAGGAACGGAGATCACCGGCACCAATACGATGTTTGAAAAGGCATTTTTGGACGATGCGAAAGCCGGAGAAGAGTTTGACATCACGTTTACCCAGAACATCGACCTTCAGGGCGGACAATATCTCCTTTCCTTTGGCGTAACGGGCTATAAACTCGATGATTTTACCGTATATCACAGGCTTTACGATGCAATGGACATCACCGTGGTATCGGATAAAAATACAGTCGGTTTCTTTGATACCAATTCAAGGATAGTAATAACAAGAAAATAAAAACACGATTTAACAAAAGGATATAAATGGCCAAAAAAGAAGCAAAAACAAACGAAAAGATAGAAAAGAAGGGCAAAGTAACTCTTGATTTCTCGGTATATTCGGGACAGGACTTGTACTGCGACGGCAAAGTTGAGGATGATCTTTTAAAGATCACCGAAAAATATGCTCCCGTGGAGTTTCCTCAGATCATAGAAGAGAGAGCTGACTGGCCCACTTTTTATCATCTTTCCGTGGCAAGAGAAAATATAGTAAGATGGCTTCCCATCACCAAGAAAGATAAGGTGCTGGAAGTGGGCGCAGGATGCGGTGCGGTTACCGGTGCCTTCACCACTTTGGCAGGAGAGGTGGTTTCCTGCGATCTTTCCGCAAAGAGAAGCCGTATAAACGCAAACCGTCATTCCGATGCCGAGAATCTTACGATCCATGTGGGAAACTTTTCGGATGTGGAGAAGACTCTCGACAACGATTTCGATTACATATGTCTTATAGGCGTATTTGAGTACGCTGCTTCATATATCGATTCCGAGACTCCTTACGAGGACTTTTTGATGATGTTAAGAAAGCATCTTAAGCCCGAGGGAAGGATCGTCATAGCCATCGAGAACAGACTTGGGCTTAAATATCTGGCCGGATGTAAGGAAGATCATTTAAGCAGATATTTCGCCGGCATCGAAGGATACAAAAAGGATGACGGTGTGAGGACTTTCTCGAAAGACGGTCTTATGAACATCTTTAAGACCTTGGGAGTGGATAAGTACAGATTCTTCTATCCTTACCCCGACTACAAGTTCATGCATACTCTCTTCTCGGACAAGAGACTTCCAAAGGTAGGAGAACTCAAAGATAACTACCGTAATTTTGATATGGAAAGACTTGAACTCTTTTCCGAGAAAGACGCATTCGACAGCCTTATAAAGGATAAAGTCTTCGACAGATTTTCAAACTCTTTCCTTGTAGTCATCGGTCCCGATGTGAACATCGATTATGCGAGATTTTCAAACGACCGCGCGAGAGAATATCAGATTGAAACGGTGATAGAGCGCGTGCCTGTCGGTAAGAGAGAAGTAAAGATAATAAAGAAGAGCGCTCTCTGCCCCGAAGGATATGCTCACATACTTAAGATGGACGATTACTTCAACGGTCTTACAAAGCGCTACGAAGGCGGCAAGTTAAACGTAAACCGCTGTGAAGTCATACATAAAGACGAGATTCCGGAAGCATGCTTTGAATATGTGGAAGGAAATACTCTCGAAGAGCTTATGGATGAGTGCTTAAAGAAGGACGATCTTAAAGCATTCTACGAACTGTTTGATAAATATGTTGAGTATACGGGCTACGGAAGCGATGAAAAGATAGCCGATACCGATATGGTATTTTCAAACATTTTGATCGACGAAGACAAGTGGACGCTCATCGATTATGAGTGGACGAAAGAGTCCAGATTATCGGTAAAAGAGACGGCCTTCAGAGCTGTTTACTGTTATCTTTTAGAGGATAAAAAGCGCAATAAAATAAATCTTGATTTAATTTATGAGAAACTGGGACTCTCCACGGAGGCTGCCGCTCTCCTTAAAGAAGACGAAGCTACCTTCCAGAAAAAGGTTACGGGAAAGAACCGTTCTATGCAGGAAATGCGCGACATTATCGGCAACAGGATAATCGATCCTTACCCGGTTTTAAGTAAGCTTTATTCAAACGATGGCGCCTTTAAGTTCCAGATCTATCCCGCTAACACCGACGGAAGTTTTTCGGAAGATACTTCGTATTTTTACGAGAACGCATATCCCAACGAGAAGAGTGCTTCGGTAGCCGTACCGGTATCACCCGCCCAAAGATTCATAAGACTGGACCCTCTCAGATCTTCATGTATAGTGACCATCACAAGAGCCGATATAGACGGCAACCCTTATCCCGTTGATTCCAAGAAGTTTCTTCTTTGTAACGGTAAAAGGGTCGGAAAAGATACGTTCATCTTTGAGACCGAAGATCCCAACCTCGTTTTCGTACTTGAAGGACTCGCAAGAAGCGAGGACAGCTTACTTAACGTTGAAATGAACATTACTCAGATACCTCATGAGACCGCGGCATTACTTGCCGAGAACATTAAGAGGATATTCTAAATATGGGCATTAAAAGCTTTATCAAAAATGAATTGGAGAAAAGAGCCGATTCCGTTTATGAGGCCAGGCTTTCGGAAAAGAGAGTGTCTTACGATTTCTGGATAAGACTTCTTGAAAATTCCCTTGAGCAGTTTGATATGTCTTTGGATCCCGAGACCGTACGTGCGGGAAGAGAGGGGACTTCTTACGTCACTCACTATGAAGGAACCACCGTAAGCATAGTGCCTTTTGACAAAGTCGGAGAGAATTTTGCGTTCAAAAACGTTATCGAGGACGTCTGCGTCTTCGTAAACGGCGAGCTTACCGCCCGTGCCATTCCCCTTATAGTCAAATGCTTTAAAGACAATCCCGACTGTATGGTGATATACGGCGACGAGGATATAGCGACCCTTGATAAAGAGAGTTCGCTCCTTTACGGAAAGAGCATTTACGGCACCAGAAAAGATCCTTACTTTAAGCCCGACTGGTCTCCCAACTCATTTCTCGATCACTTCTATTTTTGCAACATTTGCGCCGTAAGACGTGTTGCTTTCAGAGACCTTGAAATGTCACCGGGATATTCCGGCGCCAAGGGCATTTACCACACACTTTTAAGATACATATACGAGGATGCCACCAGAATTACGGGCAGTGTCATCCATATAGATGAGATACTCGTTCACGCTACGGGCTACGAGAACAATTACATTACCGACGAGCGCGGACCTTTGATAGCAAAGAGGCTTCGTACTCCCGATTATCAAGACGGATTTACTCTTGAGAACAAAGCCAAGCTGTCCGTTGTTATACCCAGCAAAGACAACTCGGATATGTTAAAGAAGTGCGTAACTTCCCTTTACGATGCGTGTCCCGGAAGCGTTGAACTTCAGACGATCATAGTCGACAACGGAAGTTCGACTCTCGAAAAAGACAAGATAGAAGCCCTGGTTTCAAAGTATTCCCTCGTTTACGAGTATCATCCCATGGAATTTAACTTCTCCAGGATGTGCAACATCGGCGCTTCGAAAGCCACCGGCGACTACATTCTTTTCTTAAACGATGATGTTGCCTTTACCGAAGCCTATACCCTTGAGGAGATGCTGGATAAGGCAAGCTACTGCTTTACGGGCGCGGTCGGCGCAAAGCTTTTTTATCCGCGCTCTTCCATAATCCAGCATGCGGGCGTTGTGAACACTACGATCGGCCCCGTCCATAAACTTCAGTTCAAGCCTGACTGGATTGACCATTACTATGGCTATAATCGTCTTGTGAACAATGTACTGGCTGTTACCGGAGCCTGTCTCATGGTCCGAAAGACACTTTTCGACAGCATGGGCGGACTGAATGAAGCTCTGAGAGTTGCGTTTAACGATATAGACTTTTGTTTTAAACTGTATAAAGCCGGATATTACAACGTAGTGTGCAACAATATCTCGCTTGAGCATGCCGAGTCGATAAGCCGCGGAAAAGATACCGATCCCGATTCGCTTAAGAGACTTTTGGCCGAAAAGAGTGAGCTGTACAAAGAACATCCTTCGTTTAAGGGCAAAGATCCTTTCTACAGCAAGTATCTTGTGAACGATTGTTTAAATACCGCCATCGTTCCGGCTTCGGAGTACGAATACCGTACCGCGGTCGAGGAGCCTTTACGGATAAAGGAAATCGATATCTCAAAGTACAGAAAAGAAGAATGCATTTACGTGAGCATCGAGTTTTCGGGCGACCTTAAAGACTTTGTATTCGATACAGACGAGGACGCTTATTACGTTCAGGGATTTTCGTTCATCACCGGTTCAAACAACGCATGTTATAAAAAGAGTCTGCTCCTTTGTTCAAGCGAAAAGACTTATGCGTTGCCGTTTGAAGGATGCTTAAGAGAAGATGTGGCCGAAAACTGTCCCGATCTGAAAAATGCCGAGATGTCGGGCTTCGCGATAAAGATACCCTTGGGAGCTTTAAGCGCCGGGACATACAACGCAGGATTATTGTTTGAACACAAATTTTTAAACGAAAAACTTTATAAGCTTTCCGCAAGAGAGATCACGATCAGATAAAGACCGGAGAAAACGATATGGATTACAAGCAAAGCTACGAAGAAGAACTTGAAAGAAACGCCTTTCTGGCTGAACGTATTGCAGAGCTGGAGGAAGAAAAAGAAGAGCTTTCTTTCAAACTTAACAGAATAAAGAACAATCCTGTGTGGAAGGCAAGCGCTCCCGCAAGAAAAGCCATGCATTTTTGCATAAGGAACGCTAAGCGCGTGAAAAATCTCGGAGGCCCCAGAGGCATCCTTATGAAGCTTGATTATAAGAAGCGTGAGCGTGAAGCAATGAAGCAGTACGGTACAAAGAGCTTTCCCGACGAAGAGAAGAGAAAACTCGAGGAAGAAACCGTATTTGAGTATGCTCCTCTGATCTCGATCCTGGTGCCTTTGTATAACACCGATAAGCAGATGCTTAAGGAAATGATCGATTCGGTAATGTGGCAGACATACAAAAACTGGGAACTTTGCCTTGCCGACGGTTCCGACGATGCCCACTCCTACGTAAAAGAGACTGTTGATTCCTATAACGATCCCAGGATCAAATATCTTAAGCTTGAGAAGAACGAAGGTATTTCGGGCAACACAAACAAGTGCCTTACCCTGGCCACCGGCGAATATATCGGTCTTTTCGATCATGACGATGTGCTTCATCCCGAAGCTTTGTATGAGTACGTAAAGGTGATCAACGAAAAGGGTGCAGACTACATATACTGTGACGAAACGACCTTTAAGAGCGGCAACATCGATCATATGCTCACGATGAATTTTAAGACCGATTACGCCGTGGACAACTTAAGAGCCAATAACTACATCTGCCACTTCAGTGTGTTCAAAAGGACGCTTCTTGAAGGAACGGAACTTTTCAGAACGAAGTTTGACGGAAGCCAGGATCACGATATGATCTTAAGACTCACAGACAGAGCAAAATGCATCGTCCATGTTCCGAGACTTCTTTATTATTGGAGATGCCATTCGGGCTCGGTCGCTTCAAATATCTCGGCAAAAGAGTATGCGATAGCGGCTGCAAAGGGTGCGGTTGCCGATCATTTAAGATCTCACGGCTATACAGACTTTAAGATCACAGGCACCAGAGCCTTTGAAACGATATTTAAAATACGATATAAGATTAACGGGACTCATAAAATATCAATCGTTATTCCAAACAAGGACCATACCGAAGATCTTGAGCGATGCGTAAATTCAATACTTGATAAATCAACGTACACAAATTACGAGATAATAATCGTAGAGAACAATTCGACCGAGAAAAAGACGTTTGAATGTTACGAGGATCTAAAGAAGCTTTCGGACAAGATACAAGTGGTCACGTATGAAGGTAAATTTAATTATTCACTCGTTAATAATTTCGGTGTAACTTTTGCAACGGGAGAGTATATATTGCTTCTTAACAACGATACGGAAGTTATAACGGTCAACTGGCTCGAAGAGCTTTTGATGTACGCACAGCGTGAAGATGTGGGAGCGGTAGGCGCAAAGCTTTACTATCCCGACAAAACGATACAGCATGCAGGCGTAGTGATAGGGCTTGGCGCTCACAGAACGGCAGGGCATACCCACTACAAACAGTCCCGTGAGAACTTGGGTTACATGGGCCGCCTTTGCTATACCCAGGACGTGACCGCAGTTACAGGCGCTTGCCTCATGGTCAAGAAGTCGCTTTGGGACGAACTGGGCGGTCTTTCCCCCGAATTTGAGATATCGCTTAATGACGTGGACTTCTGTTTAAGGCTTCGCAAACTCGGAAAACTTAACGTCTTTACACCTTTTGCGGAACTCTATCACTACGAATCGGTTTCGCGAGGTCTTGACGATCAAGGGGAAAAGGCAGAGCGTTACAACCGCGAATCGGAGCTGTTTCGTAATAAATGGAAAGCCGAACTTGAAGCGGGAGACCCTTACTACAATCCCAATTTCTCGTTGGACAGAAGTGATTATTCTTTGAAAATTAATGCGTGATATTCTATAATAGACCACAAAGCAACACAGGAGGGATAACTCATGGATTACAAAGAGAGTTACAATTATTGGATAAGCGATGCTTATTTCGACGACGAAACAAAAGCGGAGCTTAAGTCAATAGCAAACGATGAGAATGAGATAAAGGAAAGATTTTACAAGAATCTTGCTTTCGGAACGGGCGGACTCAGGGGTATTCTGGGAGCCGGAACGAACAGGATGAATATATATACGGTCAGAAAGGCAACTCAGGGTCTTGCGAATTATATAATCAAGCAGGGCACACAGGATATGGGCGTTGCCATCGCTTACGACTCAAGAAGAATGTCACCGGAATTTGCCGATGTTGCCGCTCTTTGCTTGAACGCAAACGGTATCAAGGCATATGTTTTTGATGCATTAAGACCTACACCCGAACTATCTTTTGCGGTTCGCACAAAGAAATGTACGGCAGGTATAGTTGTAACGGCGAGCCACAATCCTCCCGAATACAACGGATACAAGGTTTACTGGGAGGACGGCGCT
>CAMPBP010000021.1 GCA_946639085.1 uncultured Lachnospiraceae bacterium | reverse complement strand
AAGTGATAAGGGTCGATAAGGTTAACATCGTCAAGATCTGCGGTGGCCGCTTCGTATGCAACGTTTACGGGGTGGCTTAAGGGAAGGTTCCAGATCGGGAAGGTCTCGAACTTTGCGTATCCGGCCTTGATGCCGCGTTTGCTGTCGTGATAAAGCTGTGAGAGACAGGTAGCCATCTTTCCGCTTCCGGGTCCGGGAGCCGTTATGACAACCAGGGGCCTGGATGTTTCGATATAGTCGTTCTTACCGTAACCGTCGTCGCTTACGATAAGAGAGATGTTTCTGGGATAACCCTCGATGGGGTAGTGAAGATAGGATTTAATGTTGAGAGCCGAAAGCTTTGCCCTGAAGGCATCTGCTGCGGGCTGTCCGGCATATTTTGTGATGACAACGCTTCCAACGTAAAGGCCTACGCTGGTGAAGCTGTCGATAAGTCTTAAAACTTCGAGATCGTATGTGATACCCAGATCTCCCCGTTTCTTGTTGGTCTCTATGGCATCGGCTCCTATGGCGATGATGATCTCTGCCTTGTCTTTCATCTTAAGGAGCATTTTTAACTTTGAGTCGGGCTCAAATCCGGGAAGAACTCTCGAAGCGTGATAGTCGTCGAAAAGCTTTCCTCCGAACTCAAGATAAAGTTTGTCACCGAAACTTTGAATGCGGTCGAGAATCCTCTCCGACTGCATGAGAAGATACTTTTGATTGTCAAATCCGATTTTCATATAAATAACCTCTGTAACCGATCTCGTAAAACGATTTCGTCATAGTACTTAATTACTACTGATTATGACTTAAAACAAAGTCGTTTTCAACCTTTAAACACAATTCTTTTAGAGTTTTTTCACATTTGAGATATTGCTTTAATAACGCCCTGTTTATATAATAAATTAGTAATTTGTCCTCTGTTTTTCACAGGGCTTTTAAAGGGAAAATCCATTATGAACGAAAACAATTCAAACAATTCTAATAACAACCAAAACCGAAACGGGAAAAACAACGGTCCGCGTCTTGCTCCGATGCTGGTTGCGGTGCTTGTCGTACTTCTCATAATCAGCTATTTCACAAAGGCGCTCACCAACGCCACCACAAAGGAAATATCTTACAACGAATTTATTGAGATGCTTGATAACGGTGAAGTCGAGTCGGTCAAGTTAAGCTCCGACAAGATATCCATAACTCCGATATCCGTCGATGACGACAACCCTTACACCGCTCAGGTTAAGATAACTTACGTAACGGGATACGTTGAGAACAACGAACAGCTGGCCAATCGACTGATCAACGCCAACATCGAGTTTTCTTCCGACATTCCCGACAATTCAAGCTGGCTTATTTCGATCATACTTACCTACATCCTTCCACTTGCGCTGTTCTTCTTACTTATCAGCTTCTTAAGCCGTAAGATGGGCGGTTCCGCCGGAATGATGGGTGTCGGCAAGTCCAACGCAAAGATATATGTGCAAAAAGAAACCGGTGTCACCTTCAAAGACGTTGCGGGTGAAGATGAGGCTAAAGAGTCCCTTGTCGAAGTCGTTGACTTCCTTCACAATCCCGGAAGATACGTCAAGATCGGTGCAAAGCTTCCCAAGGGTGCTCTTTTGGTAGGCCCTCCCGGAACGGGTAAAACCCTTCTTGCAAAAGCGGTTGCAGGTGAAGCCCACGTTCCTTTCTTCTCACTTACCGGTTCAGATTTCGTGGAAATGTTCGTCGGTGTGGGTGCATCCCGTGTGCGTGACCTTTTCAAAGAGGCCAGCAAGAACGCTCCCTGTATCGTATTCATCGATGAGATCGATGCCATCGGTCGAAGCCGTGATTCCAAGTACGGCGGCGGCAACGAAGAACGTGAGCAGACACTTAACCAGCTCCTTTCGGAAATGGACGGTTTCGACAGTTCCAAAGGTGTACTTATCCTCGCTGCCACCAACAGACCCGAGATTCTTGATAAGGCACTCCTTCGTCCCGGTCGTTTCGACAGACGTATCATAGTTGACAGACCCGATCTTAAGGGCCGTGTGGAGATACTTAAAGTTCATGCAAAAGACGTCTTAATGGACGATTCCGTAGATCTTGACGCTATCGCACTGGCAACCAGCGGTGCCGTAGGTTCGGATCTTGCAAATATGATCAACGAAGCAGCCATAAACGCCGTAAAAGAGCATCGTGAGTATGTTACTCAAAAAGATCTCTTTGAAGCCGTTGAGCAGGTACTCATGGGTAAAGAAAAGAAAGACCGCGTCATGAGCAAAGAAGAAAGACGCATCGTTTCTTACCACGAGACCGGACATGCTCTGGTAGCCGCTTTGCAAAAGAACACAGAGCCGGTACAGAAGATCACCATCGTTCCCCGTACCATGGGGGCTCTGGGATACGTAATGCAGGTTCCGGAGGAAGAAAAATACTTAAATTCCGAGAAGGAAATGCGTGAGAACATCATCGTTTTCATGGCAGGTCGTGCGGCAGAGAAACTCAAATTCGATTCTGTTACCACAGGTGCTTCAAACGATATAGAAAAAGCTACAAATATAGCCAGAAGAATGATCACCATGTACGGTATGAGCGACGAGTTCGGTCCCGTTGCCCTTGAATCGGTGGAGAGCCAGTATCTTGAAGGAAGAACGGTTCTTAACTGCAGCGAAGAGACCGCGGCAAAGATCGACGAAGCCGTAATGAAAGTATTAAAGAAGGCTTACGAGGATGCACTTTCAATGCTTTCCGAAAATATGGAAGTCATGGATAAGCTCGCGGCACACCTTATAGAAAAAGAAACCATCACCGGTAAAGAGTTCATGGAGATCTTCAGACGCGAAAAAGGTCTTCCCGATCCCGAGGAAGAAAAGAAGGAAGAAGAAACCTCGGAGTCTTCCGACAGCGAATCGACGGAAAGCACCGAAACCGCTCCGGCAGGTGAAGCAACAGACGGCGAAAATGTTTAATATAAGCGAAGAATTGGATAAACTCCCGAAAAAACCGGGAGTTTATCTCATGCATGACAAAGACGACAACGTTATCTACGTAGGCAAGGCAAAAAACCTTTACAATCGTGTAAGGTCGTATTTTCGTGTCATGAATAACCGTACGCTTAAGATCGAGAGGATGATATCCCTTATCGATCATTTCGAATACATCGTGGTTGATTCCGAACTCGAGGCCTTCGTCCTTGAGAACAACCTCATCAAAGAATACAGTCCCAAATACAACACACTTCTTAAAGATTCAAAGACTTACCCATATCTTAAGATAAGCACAGACGAAGAATATCCCCGCATAAGTTCAGTACGAAGGATAGGCCGCGACAAAGCCAGATATTTCGGCCCTTACGCCAGCGGTCAGGCCGTTAAGGAGATCATCGATTTCTTAAATGCCACCTTTAAACTCCGAACATGTAACAGAGCGGTTTCTTTTGGCACCAAGGCAGACAGACCGTGCCTTGAGTATCATCTTAACCGCTGCGTCGGTCCCTGTCTTGGCACCGTTTCCGTAGAAGAATACAGAAAAAACGTGGAGAGCGCCATCGATTTCGTGAACGGAAACGACAAGACCCTCATCCGGGAACTTAAAGAAAAGATGCAAAAAGCATCCGATGAGATGGATTTCGAAGAGGCGATTCGCTTAAGAGAACTTCTCGAATGCGCAGCAAGAATTTCCGAAAGACAGAAGATAAGCGATAACTTAAGCTTTGACGACAAAGATATAATCGCCGAGGCTCACGATGAGAGCGACGCGGTTATACAGGTTTTCTTTGTGCGGGAAGGCAAGATGATCGGAAGAGAGCATCATCATATCAACGATATCGAAGGCATGGAATCTTCGGAGATTGTGGCGGAATTTGTTAAGCGCTATTATTCGGGTACCCCTTATATCCCCTCGCAGATAATGCTTTCCTGCGATATCGAAGAGCGGGATATCACAGCAAAGTGGCTATCCGGCTTAAGAAAGGGTGCCTGCAAGATAATCGTTCCCAAGATCGGTGACAAGGAAAAACTTGTGGAATTGGCGCAAAGGAACGCAAACCTTGTGTTAAAGCAGGACAAAGAACGCATCATAAACGAAGAAAAGAAATCGAAGGGTGCCCTTAAAGAGATTGCGGATCTTCTGGGATTTGAGGATCTGAACAGACTTGAGGCCTTTGATATATCAAACACCAACGGCTTCCAGAACGTGGGCTCCATGGTGGTGTTCGAAGGCGGAAAGCCTGTGAAGGGTGCGTATCGAAAGTTTAAGATAAAGTCGGTGGAGGGTCCCGATGATTATTCGTGTATGTATGAAGTGCTCTCGAGGCGTTTCATACATGGCTTTGAAGAAAGAAAGACCCTTGTTCAAAAAGACTTAGACGAAGAGTATTCAAGCTTCGCGCGATTCCCCGACCTTATACTTATGGACGGCGGAAAAGGGCAGGTGAACGTGGCACTTAAAGTGCTCGATGAACTCAAGCTCAACATCCCCGTTTGCGGTATGGTAAAGGACGATAATCACCGCACCAGAGGTCTTTACGTGGACGGAAAAGAGATACCCATCGAAAAGAGAAGCGAAGGGTTTAAACTCATAACCCGCATTCAGGACGAGGCCCACAGATTTGCCATAGAGTTTCATAAAAGCCTTCGCGAAAAAGATCAGGTTCATTCGATCTTTGACGACATACCCGGCATCGGCGATAAAAGAAGGCGAATGTTGATGCGTTCTTTTGACAGCATTGACGAAGTCAAAAATGCGACCGCGGAAGAGATCGCATTAAGGACTGATTTCCCGATAAACGTGGCGACAAGTGTTTACGAGTTCTTTCATAAAAATGATGAATAACATCGCCTACTGTGTTACACTGAAAGGTAACAGGTGTACAGCAAAAACATACATTAAGGAGATTACAAATGGCATCGGTTAAACTTGAACAGATAGTCGAAAAGATGAAACTTGAGAATCTGACTCCGGAGATCGATATTACGGACATCAAGATCACACAGCCCGATATCAACCGTCCCGCGCTTCAGATCGCAGGATATTTCGAGCACTTTGACGCAACCAGACTTCAGATCATCGGATTCGTTGAATATACCTACATGGAAAGCCTTACGGTGAAAAAGAAAAAGGAAGTCTATGAGAAGCTTCTTTCCTGCGATATACCCGCAGTTGTTTTCTGCCGTGAGCTCGTTCCCGACGAGATTTTTAAGCAGACCGCCATCGCACACGGCGTTCCCCTTCTTATGACGGCAAAGTCCACATCGGATTTCATGGCTGAGATCATCAGATGGTTAAACGTAAAGCTTGCTCCCTGCATCACGGTACACGGCGTACTCGTCGATGTTTACGGCGAAGGTGTTCTTATCACCGGTGAGTCCGGTATCGGTAAATCCGAGGCCGCACTTGAACTAATTAAGCGTGGTCACCGTCTTGTTACGGACGATGTTGTTGAGATCAGAAAGGTTTCCGACGATACGCTCATCGGTTCCGCTCCCGATGTGACGAAGCACTTTATCGAACTTCGCGGTATCGGTATCGTGGACGTCAAGACACTGTTTGGTGTATCCAGCGTAAAAGACACACAGTCCATCGACCTTGTAATAAAGCTTGAAGAGTGGAACAAAGACAAAGAATACGATCGTCTCGGTCTTGAAGAAGAATATACCGAGTACCTCGGAAACAAAGTCGTATGTCACAACATTCCCATCCGTCCCGGACGTAACCTTGCAATTATATGCGAATCCGCAGCGGTTAACTATCGTCAGAAGAAGATGGGTTACAATGCGGTACAGGAATTGTACAAGAGACTTCAGCAGTCATTTGCTGCAAAACGAGACGATGAATAGGAGCAATTGATATGAAATATTTATTCGGTGTTGACATAGGCGGAACTACCGTAAAGATGGGACTTCTTTCCGACGCGGGAGAGTGCCTTGAAAAGTGGGAGATCCCTACAGACAAAACCAATAACGGAGCAAACATCCTTCCGGATGTTGCGGCTTCCATAGTAAGCAAGTTATCGGAAAAGAACATAGATAAAAGCGATGTGATCGGAGTGGGCGCAGGTGTTCCCGGACCCGTTGATTCAAAGGGTATCGTACACAACGCGGTTAATCTTGGCTGGGGAACTTTCAATGCGGCCGAAGAACTGTCACGTCTTACCGGACTTAACGCAATGGTGGGAAACGACGCAAACGTTGCTGCTCTCGGTGAAATGTGGAAGGGTGGCGCGAAGGGCTACTCGGACGTAGTCATGGTAACCCTCGGTACCGGTGTCGGCGGAGGTATCATCATCGACGGCAAGATTGTTAACGGTTCGGTGGGTGCCGGCGGCGAGATAGGTCACATCCATATGAATGACGACGAAGAAAAAGCATGCGGCTGCGGCGGTCACGGATGCCTTGAACAGTACGCATCCGCTACGGGTATCGCAAGAACCGCAGGCGAGATGTTTGCTGAATATAAAGGAAATACCGTACTTACAAAAGACGATCTTTCCGCAAAGGCCGTATTTGACGGAGTAAAAGCGGGGGATGAGCTTTGCATAAGCATCGCAAAGCGTTTCGGCGACATGCTGGGAAAAGGACTGGCGGTAATAGCTGCTGTGGTAAATCCCGAAGTATTCGTACTCGGCGGCGGTGTTTCAAAGGCAGGAGAAGTACTTATCGGTTACGTTGAGCCTTCTTTCATGAAATATGCATTTCCCGGTACCAAGAACGCAAAGATCGTTCTTGCCACACTCGGAAACGATGCGGGAATGTACGGAGCCGCCAAACTCGTATAAGAATTTCGGGGTAAAAAATTTGCGAAAGGCTTTTTGCAGATGAGTGAGATTATGATAAGCAACCTGGCCGGATTTGTGGACCGGGAGCGCATATCAGAAAATGTATCGTTAAAAGATTACACCACGTTCAAAGTCGGCGGACCCGCCAAGATTATGATAAAGGTAAACACAGTTAAGGAACTTTGCAATGTCATCGCTTATCTTAACAAGTGCCAGGCTACTTACATGATCATCGGCAACGGAAGCAATCTTCTTGTTTCCGACGAGGGTTACGACGGCATCGTCATCAAACTTGAAGGCGACTTTACGAAAGTGGAGACAAAAGAAAACGTTATAAGTGCAGGTTCAGGAACGCTTCTTGTGAACGTATGCAAGGAAGCCCTTAACAATTCTCTTACCGGACTTGAGTTTGCTTACGGCATACCCGGAACGGTAGGCGGTGCAATAGTCATGAACGCCGGTGCTTTTGAAGGCGAGATGTCCATGGTGGTAACAGGCGTGGAAGCCGTCACCAAAGAAGGAGAGCCGATTTACGTTGCTCCTCATTCCCTTCGTTTCGGATACAGAAGAAGCGAAGTAAGAAAGACCGGGCTTATTGTCACCAAGGTTGATTTTACTCTTACAAAGGGTGACCGTGAAGCGATAGAAAACAAGATGAACGAACTCAAGAACCGCCGCGTGGAAAAGCAGCCTCTTGAGTATCCCAGTGCGGGAAGTACTTTCAAAAGACCCGAAGGATATTTTGCGGGCAAGCTGATATCCGAAGCCGGTCTTTCCGGTGAAAGGATAGGAGGAGCCTGCGTTTCACCCAAGCACAACGGCTTTATCATCAACGATGCGGGAGCTACCGCAAAGGATGTTAACGATCTTATCGAACTTGTAAAGAAACGTGTTTACGACACTTCAAACGTAAAGCTTGAACCTGAAGTAATAAAAGTAGGCAGGTTCTGAACACGGTAAAGGGAGAAGAGTATGCGACTTGTCATAGTGACCGGAATGAGCGGAAGCGGAAAGATAACCGCGATAAACATACTTGAGGATGCGGGATATTTTTGCGTTGACAATCTTCCCGTAAAACTTTTTGATATGTTCGGTGAACTCATAAGCGGACGTGACACCGAGATCACCAAAGTGGCACTCGGTATCGATGTGCGCGCCAACCAGCCTTTTACCGAGGTTGAGCAGGCGATCGAGAGACTTAAAGCCGCCGATATCCCGGTGAGCATTCTTTTTATGGAAGCTTCCGATGAGACACTTTTGAACCGTTACAAAGAATCGAGACGCCTCCACCCTCTTGCACCCGACGGACGTGTGGAAGAAGGTATCGCAAGAGAGCGTGAGATATTAAAGAACATAAAGGCTTCGGCCGATTACGTGATCGATACGTCACATCTTCTTACAAGGGAACTTAAGACAAAACTTGTTGATATATTTGTTGAAGACAAGCACTTCAGCAATCTTATGGTGAACATCGTATCCTTTGGTTTCAAACACGGCATACCGCGAGACGCGGATCTGGTGTTTGACGTGAGATTCCTGCCAAACCCTTTCTATATAGAAGAACTTAAAACAATGACCGGCCTTGATAAGAGCGTACGCGATTATGTAATGGGATTTCCGGAGGCCGGGCAGTTTCTCGATAAACTCGAAGATATGCTGATGTTCCTTATTCCGAATTACATAAAGGAAGGCAAATATCAGCTCGTGATCGCCATCGGCTGCACCGGAGGACATCACAGATCGGTAACTTTGGCCGAAGAACTCTACAATCGCATCAAAGACAAAGGTGATTTCGGTATAAAACTCACTCACAGAGATGTGTCGGGAGTAGATAAGCCGCAGTAAAAGTCGGAGGCAGGTAATGTCATTTTCATCCAATGTGAAGGAAGAACTCATAAAGTTCATTCCGCACGACAGACATTGTCGTCTGTGTGAACTGACGGCTATTCTTGCTTTCGCCGGTAAACGAAGCGGAAGCTCGATTTTTGTCTATCAATCGAGTGAGACCAAGGGTGCGATAAGAAAATGCTTTACTTTGCTTAACAAAACATTTAATATAAATACTGATGTTTTGGGTGAAGGTATTGACAACGGTCGCACATTCATTGAATTTGGGCGAAAAACTCCGGGCATGAGTGCCGTTTTGGATGCTATCGCAAACGAGGCTCCGGGGTATCTTCTTTCAAACGACTGTTGCAAACGTGCTTATTTAAGGGGCACTTTCATTTCCGTAGGATTTGTGGGAGACCCGGGCAAGTCTTATCATCTTGAGTTCGTATGTCAGGATGAGGACTCGGCAGTAATGTTAAAAGAGCTTTTATACGATTTCGATATAGAAGCCAAGAGCACGAAACGCAGAAAGTATTATGTGGTATATATTAAGGATGCGGATACCATCCAGGATGTGTTGAATGTATTGGATGCTCACAACTCTTTAATGGAGTTCGTGAACGCGCGTATACTTAAGGACGTCAGGAACGATCTTAACAGGCGTAACAACTGCGATATCGGAAATATATCGCGTGCGGTAAATGCGGGAAGCAAACAGATCGATGACATAAGGCTCATCGAAGAAAAAGTAGGGCTCGACGCACTCCCCGCTCAGTTACAAGAGATCGCAAAGTTAAGACTTGAAAATCCTGAAAGCTCTCTTACGGAACTGGGAGAACTGCTCGATCCTAAAGTAGGTAAATCAGGGGTCAATCACAGGTTACGTAAAATCGGAGAATTTGCTGAAAGTTTAAGACAGCAATGAGGGAGAGACAATGACAAAGAAGGATATAACCATTCAGTTAACCGGCGACCTTGACGCACGTCCCGTGGCGATGCTTGTACAGATCGCAAGCCAGTTTGACAGCACAGTATATATAGAGACCGGAGACAAGCGTGTGAACGCAAAGTCCATCATGGGAATGATGAGTCTCGGAATGTCCGCAGGCGAGCAGCTTACGGTAGTAACGGACGGCTCTGACGAAGATAACGCCCTTGAAGCCATCGACAAATATTTAACCGCACAGGCATAAAGAAAAAGTACCGCACGGCGATAACCGTGCGGATTTTTTTTTTGCGAGCAGATTGCCGCAGCAGCTGTAGATGCAATTATACGGAAAGTTACATGGCAGAAATGTTGCTGTTCGGTATATTCTTATCAGATTCCATAGGTTACTAAGTGAAAAAATTCGCAAATAAGTACTAGACACCAAGTTTCTTAAATGGTAGAGTATGAAAGGAGTGGTGGCATTTGGTTTGCGTAAGTATTGTATATTCACGATATTTGCGCATTGGAGGGTATTGTCATGCATATGTTTTCGGACGACAAGCTTGCAGACCGTGCATTTGCTATCGGTCTTAAAGGTGTAGTTGTTTTTGTCCTGTTTTTCTTGTCGGGCTTCATTATTTCTAAATTGCCCAATCTGAGTTTTTTCCAATCATTTGAATCAAGAACATTTCAAGCCTTGCTGATCGTTCTGCCTACATTCCTTGCTGTGATCTTATATTCGTTTCTTTCTGTATGCTTGATAGAAAGGAATATTGAGGAACCCAAGGATCTTTTTAATCCGGTAATGAGAATTATTGTATCGGTAATATTACTGATTATTCTGCTGTTAGTTTCTTCAAATGTTAAATCATTTCTTCGTCGTACTTTTTCGGAAGAAACCGTGAATGTTACGATCTTCGCGATTATGACCTCACTTGTTTTTACTATTATCGAATCTATGGAAAAGAAAGAAATTGAATCAATCATTTTCATTTTGCTTTCACTGCCGCTTAGTACGTTGTTTATGATATTTATTTCAAAAGGCGTAGTTACATTGGTAAGAAGAAACAGCGGAGGCCAATTGGCCGACTCTCTTGGAAATGCACTTCTTTGGATGTTTGCACTCTTGATAAACATATTGCTATCCTTCCTTTTTGATAGTTTTGCCCAAAAAGTACGGACAGAAAAAACTATGAATTAGTACTGCTATAGATTAAGACTAACTATTAAAAGTCAACAGGAAAAACATACTTTTGATTAAAACATC